>NZ_AJZD02000346.1 GCF_000272105.2 Vibrio splendidus 12E03 | reverse complement strand
ATTCAACGTTTAACATCCTGAGGATAACAGCCCAAATGGGCTTGTAAAGTGATTTATATCACATCTTATTTGATTAATTTTTCATCATTATTAGTGTCTGATATCGGCAGGCAATAGTTTGATCGCAGTCCCTAAGCATCGCGGCATAACACGTCTCTGGACAAAAACCGCTTAGTGCAATGACTCTAGTTCATTCTATTTTGATTACTATTTTTCACCCCAAAATGGGACTGGCTGATTTTCAATAGAATGAAAAATGCATAGATATTCAAAAGGCAAGGTTTACACCTTGCCTTTATGATTACTTATACCAACCGTCAGCTAGAACCTCTGCTTGTTCTAACACAAGCTTGATGGCTTCTTCTGCGGCATCGGGTGGATACTTCCACCTACGTAATAACCGACGAACAAGATTGCGCATACGAGCACGAACACTATCCCTCTTTTGCCAATCAACCGTAGCTGACTTACGTAGTTGATGAGTCAATTCAATAGCAAGCTTACGCAAGTTGTCGTCACCAAGGTCTCTAACCGAAGATTCGTTGTCGACCAAGGCGCGATAAAAAGCAATTTCGTCAACAGAGAGGTCGAGCTTCTCTAATAACTCCCCATCTTCTTGCATCTCTTTTGCCCATTGAATCAGCTCTTCGATAACCTGAGCCGTTTCAATGCTGCGGTTATGATACTTTTGCAGCGTCGACATAATACGTTCAGAGTATTTCTTCTCCTGAACGACATCGTTCTTCATGCGAGCTTTAACTTCATCACGAAGTAGCTTTTCTAACAGCTCTACTGCGAGGTTCTTCTCCTTCATGTTTTTTACATCTTCTAAGAACTCTTCAGAGAGAAGCCCGATATTTGGCTTATCAAGCCCAACCATAGTGAAAATGTCATCAACACCATCGGCTACAACTGCATTATTTAGAATTTGCTTCAATGCTGTATTGCGCTCCTCATCAGTGCGTTTCTTGTCTACCGTTGAGTGCTTGATAAAAGCTGTCTTGATCGCAGAGTAAAAGGCAATTTCGTTCTTATAACCGTGAGTTTCATCCATGGTGCTACACAGTGAATATGCTTTAGCCAAAGCCGCCATCACATCGAGGAATCGCCTCTTTCCGTCCCTGACTTGTTTTCCGTTAGCGTCAGTATGAGATAAACCTGACAAATGGTTAACTGCTCCCGGTAACAAGCGCAATGCATCCGTTTCAAAGTCAGGACGGTAGTTGAATACCTTTGTATCAACAGGCGTTGCAAACATCCCTCTGATGATATCAACTTTCTCCATTAATACTGCAAACGCTTCTGCCGTATCGACGGTGGGTTGCCCCTTACCTTGGCTATTTGTGTAGGTTTTTAATGCATTTTTAAGCTCATTTGCTATACCAATATAATCGACAACCAAGCCTCCGGGCTTATCTTTAAAGACTCGGTTTACACGAGCAATCGCCTGCATTAGGTTATGCCCTTTCATTGGTTTATCGATATACATGGTATGGCAACAAGGTGCATCGAATCCTGTTAGCCACATGTCTCGTACGATGACGAGCTGAAGCTCATCGTTAGTATCCTTGTACCGCTTCTCGAATAGCTTTTTGGTTTTCTTATCGTGGATGTGAGGCTGCATCTTTTCTTTGTCTGATGCAGAGCCTGTCATCACAATCTTGATTGCACCTTTATCAGTATCTGGGTGATGCCACTCTGGTTTAGTAGCAACAATAGCATTGTAGAGATCGACACATATCTCTCGGCTCATCGAGACAATCATGGCTTTGCCGGGAAATGTCGATGTTCGAGTGGTGAAGTGCTCAACCAGATCTTTTGCTACTTGTTCAATGCGAGGCTCTGCGCCTACCAGCTTTTCTAGCGTTGCCCATTCTGATTTTACTTTTTCACGATCTGCCGTTTCTTCATCTTCACCAATCTCGTCTTCAACTTTATCGTTAAGTTGCTCAATTTCATCTTGGTTAATATCAAGCTTAGCAAGGCGAGATTCGTAGTAGATAGGCACAGTAGCACCATCATCAACGGCATCTTGAATATCATAGATAGAGACGTACTCACCAAAAACACCACGCGTGTCTTTGTCATCCATTGCGATAGGTGTCCCTGTAAAGCCTATGAATGAAGCATTGGGCAATGCGTCACGCATATACTTGGAATAACCATAAACGTACTTGTGATCCGTTACAGTGCCGTTTTTGTCCTTCACTTCAACCATCTTTGACTTGTTGCCATACTGGCTGCGATGTGCCTCATCAGAAACGACAACAATATTACTTCGCTCAGATAGCCTAGGGTGCTCTGTCTCTTCATCTAATAAAGCAAACTTTTGAATCGTCGTGAATATGATGCCGCCAGACTGCCGATTTAAAAGCAGCTCACGCAACGCATCTCGGTCGTCCGCTTGTTGAGGTATTTGCTTTAACGTCTCTTGCGCCATTCCAAAGGTGTTGTAAAGCTGACCATCGAGATCATTTCTATCCGTCACCACCACGATCGTCGGGTTATTCATGGAGGCTTGCTGTAACAATTTACTCGCGTAGCAAACCATAGAGATGCTTTTGCCACTACCTTGAGTATGCCAAACAACCCCAGCCTTACCACTGCCTTGCTTAATCTTTTCTAGTGCAGGGATAGTGCTCTCAAGGAAGTGACCAGAGGTATTGGCGGCACGAACCGTCGCCTCAACAGCCGCTCTCACTGCGTGGAACTGGTGATAACCTGCAATTTTCTTGATAATTTTATCGTTATCAGTTTCGAATAGTACAAAGTAACGGATGTAATCGAGTAATAGATCTTGCTTGAAGAAGCCACGAACCATCGTCTCTAATTGAAATTCCAATAACGGTCTGTCGTCCTCTGTAGCGACTGTTTTCCACGGCAAGAATCGTTCTTTATTTGCAGTTAATGAACCAACACGAGCAGTCCAGCCATCGCTAACAATTAACGCTTCATTAAAAACAAACAGATCTGAAATTTCATCTTTGTAGGTTTGAAGTTGATTAAAGGCATTCCAAATGTCGGCCTGTTCATCGGCTGGGTTTTTCAACTCAATCACAGAGATGGGTAGGCCGTTAATAAATACCACAACATCAGGGCGGCGATTCCCTTTTGTACCTGTAATCGTAAACTGATTCACGATAAGGAACTCATTGTTATCAGGCGTCGTAAAATCCATTAACTGAGCGTGAGTATGCTTTGTTTTCGATTCGCCGCCTTCAACAGCCGTGTATTCGACAGGCACTCCTTCAATCACAAACTTGTGGAAGGCGCGGTTATTTTTAATAAGAATTGGCGTATCGGGGGAAGATACCGTGTTAACCACATCATTCAGAGCCTCTATTGGAAGCTCTGGATTGATGATTGTTAATTGATTTAATAGCCGTTGCTTTAAAACAACTTGATGGTAATCCTCACGCTCTGGAGAGTCGCCATCAGGGGCGATGTCATAGCCATTTTTATAGAGGTAACCTTGGTCGATGAACCAATTAATACACTGTTGCTCAAGTTGGTCTTCTGTGATCATCTAGTATTCCCCAAACTAAATTTTTTATTTGCCACATCAATAGCAAGCAGCAACAAATCTACAAGCATAGAATGGTTATTATCTACGACCTCATACCAGATGGGTTTGATATTCATACTTAATAATCGCCCCATTTTTTCTGCTTTACTTGCTGAGTCACTATCCGCCAAAAGAGCATAGTGCCAAGGTATTTCAAAGTGGCCTTGATCCATTACAGATTTAAACAATTCTAATGTTCGGTCTTGTTCCAATGAGCATCCAATAAATATCAAAGAATAGCTGATATATATTTGTCGAAGTGATCTGGGTAATTGTTTTGTAAAATCAATATTTGTGTCACCGTATGCATCTTTGTATTGTGACTCAGTAAACACATAGGACTGTGCCTGATCCGCATCACCATGTAGCTTCATTAGACATTGCTCACCTTTGAGCAGTTGACTAACAAAACCATTTTGTTCTTGTTTACCATACATATAGCCACTTAGAGGCTTTCCGCTTACCAACTCAAACTTTTTCTCAATAAGGCGATCAAAATTAGTGGTTACTACACGCGATTTCGTTAGTAGAGGTAATAGATCAACTACTGGTGGGAAAACAGGTCTGTCATCTTCTTGAGCGGCCTTAAGGCGAAATTCCGTTTGAACGAAATTTTTAAACAAATGCTCATTGTGCAAATAAAGTGTCTCTGCTGCCGCAAGGTAACGGTAATTATCTAGATCATCTTTTATTTGCGCAGGAACATCCCCGCCCATTTGTCTAGCAAGGCGCTCCAAAGCTTTTCCCCATGGTGGGTAGCCTGCTGGCGACGATACGCCAGCTCCAATAAAAGGGGCGATTCGTTGACGTTTGATTGCGTCGACAAAGTCCAGAAATGTTGGAAGTTGTTCAGATTTCTTCAAAAAATCCAATGCACCTCTATGCTTTTCTTCAAGTTTAACGCCATTCCATTTGGCAAGTTCATCGAAATAGGTATCACGCTCAACCCAGTAAAGAATATCACTGACATCGTACTGGAACTTGGTATCTGAATCAGACAAGCTCGTAATATTAACTTTTGGCCCCTCAGTTGATACAGCAACTGAAGCACTTAAATTCAACTCTTCGTTAAATTCAGCATTTTCTTGAAGCTTTGTATCTAAATATTGCTCAACTTTCTCAATAATATGACGGCTATCATGCAATGGCTTATTCATCTATTGACTCCCCTGAGGAGCTAACTCGATTTCGCCGGAAAGCAATCTAGGAAGTAGCGTGTCACGGAGCTTTGCGAGTTCTTCATTCTCAAGACGGTTTTGATGAGCTTTCTTCAACATTGAACCTGTGAGCTGCCAGAATTTTTGAGCAATATCCTTGGTAGGGATTGCATATGGAGTATCTGCAACAACTACAGGCTTAATTGCAGGGTACGCACCACCATCAGCTAAACGAGCATACTCGTCAATAGCGTCATCATTGGTAGTAGCTAGGTAAACAAACGATGTCCAACACTCTTCTTTTGGCGATAAAACAGCGAAGCCTGTGCTACCTGTAAGAGGTTGTTCTGTATCACCGATAAATGCAAAAGATCGATTTCCCGGACGTACAGTGCCAACAATGGTATCCCCAGAGTTCAAGATTCTTCTCGCTCGTGATGGCGCTTCACTGAAGTCATAACTTGTGACTGTTTCAATTACACCATTTTTTGTGTTTGCTAGGTCAACATAGTGAACTTGTTCGGGTTGTTTTTTCTTTGTCCATGACTTCGCATTGAGTTTGGCAATATCTGCAATCACGCCCTGACTCCAGCCAACAGGAATACCAGTTTCGCTATCTAGCTTTTCTGGAAATAGCGAAGCAGTGACTGCATCCATACCCTCTGGTTGTTCACCGTTCATTTTGGCTTTGACTGGGTCGAAGTCTACAAACCATGACTTGAAGATGGTTTGTGCCATTTGTTCTAAGGTTTTATTTGTTTCAAGATTTAAAGATATCTTCTCATCAAGCGATTTTAGCAAATCAGTGACTTCAGACAATTCAATCCCCTTAGGAACGGGGATTTCAGTATTCCTTAAATCTGTTTTATTAAATTTAGGCTGAGCACTACCAGACAATATACTACTGAGATTATGTTGGCCTTTTGGACTAGAGAAAAAATAGTACAAGAAGTCTTTCGCTTCAGGGGTATTGATTTTGGGCTTTAACAACACAGAGTTCGGTCCCAGAGTCATCGGAAGCCCTAAATCCGGCGCTCTAAATACTGTACCCGCGTTGGCACCGACATTAGAGATTATGACGTCTCCGGGTTGGACACTACTTTTTTTGAGAAACTTATAACTACTCTCATCTACGTAAACCAAATCATTCTTCCAACCAGAATTATGATCTGTTAAACGCACTAAAACTGCAAAGTCGGGAGTGTCAGAATAGGTAACATTGGCCTTCAAAGCAGCAAAACTTCCATTAGCTACATAATCTGTTACATCGATGTAGTCTTTTACTTTGATAGATTGAAGCTCAAAACGCATAACCTAACCCCGCTAAGTTCTTCTTAATCTTAGTCTCTAGGGCTGATGACTCAGCAAACTGCACACCTAACTTCGAAGTCAGCGTCACCATTTTGTCACCAAATGGAACACCATCGCCCTCTCCTTCAGCAGCGCCAACGTAACGACCCGGTGTCAGCACAAAATCATGTTTGGTGATTTCTTCCAATGTTGCTGATTTACAGAAACCTGCCTGATCTTCATAAGCGACACCATGAACTTCTTCACCCGTTTTCCAAGCGTGGAATAGGTCTGCAACTTTCTTAATGTCATCAAAACTGAAATCACGTAATACTCGATCTTTCATGTAGCCAATATTACGAGCATCAATAAATAGCACTTCGCCTTTACGGCCACGTAGCTTACGACCTGCTTTATCAACGCGAGGGTTCTTGTTCTTAGTTAAGAACCAAATACAAGCTGGGATCTGAGTGTTGGTAAACAGTTGACCGGGAAGCGCTACCATACATTCAATCAAATCATTATCGATTAACGCCTGACGAATAGTGCCTTCGTTGTTGGTCGTTGAACTCATAGAACCATTTGCCAACAGAAGCGCCTGAGAGCCTTCAGGTGCAAGGTGGTGAAGCATGTGCTGCATCCATGCGAAGTTCGCATTACCTGATGGCGGTTGGCCGTATTTGAAACGAGGATCGTTATCATCAACGCCAGTGTTCCACTCTTTCATGTTGAATGGAGGGTTAGCCATGATGAAGTCAGCACGAAGATCTGGGTGCTGTACGTTGGTATAGGTACTTGCAGGCTCTTTACCGAAGTCATAATCAAGACCACGGATCGCCATGTTCATCGCCGCTAGCTGCCACGTTGTATGGTTGTACTCTTGACCGTAAATAGAGATCTTCTGTTTCTGCGTTAGTGCGTCGACTTTCTTCTCATTTGCATGACGCTCAATGAACTTCTCTGATTGAACAAAGAAACCACCAGAACCCATTGCAGGGTCATACACTCGACCTTCAAACGGTTCAATCATTTCGACAATCAGCGTTACGATGGATGCTGGCGTGTAGAACTGACCACCTTTTTTACCTTCAGCCAATGCAAACTGACCTAGCATGTATTCGTATACATGACCAAGGATGTCTTTACTGTTTAGCTCAGCATGAACAAACGGGATGGTAGCGATCAAGTTGATTAGCTCGTTCAGCTTCGCTTGGTCAATCTTCAATGAAGAGTATGATTTATTAAGCACACCTTTCAATTTCGGGTTATCGCGCTCAATACCTTCAAGGGCATTATCAATGAGATGGCCAACAGAAGTAATTTTCTTAGCTTTGCTATTAATATCGAGTTCAGCACCACCAATAACCAATGGGCCGTTATCTTGCAGGAACTGCCAACGAGACTCAGTAGGTAGCCAGAACACGTTTTTCTCTGTGTAGAAGTCACGTTGTTCCAGCTCGATAGCAATCTCTTCTGCTAGTTCTTCTTCGGAGAAATCAGCAGGATCCAAGTAGTATTCGTGCTCAGGATTAGCGATGTCAGCTTTGATCTCATCCTGACGCAGCTTAAACGCATCAGAGACGTACTTAACGAAGATTAGGCCTAACACGGCATGTTTGTACTGCGCGGCGTCTAGCGTTGAGCGTAGCTTGTCTGCGGCGTTCCAAAGCTTGCCTTCAAGCTCTTTCAAATACTGTTGTTCTGTTTGATTCATTAGAAGTTTTCTTGTTATAGAAATATTCCGTCAATCATACCACTGGATGCAGCATTGTCTTTGATTTCTGCCTTACTTAAAGAGCATTTTTATGAAGTAAGGAGCACATTATGGAAGCTTGGAATAAAGGAAAGCGTGTAGGTCAGAAGAAAGCCTTCAAACTAGAGGACATCTGGCGCATCCGTATTCGACTTGAATTGGAAGAGCGCTTGTTTGAGTTGGCACTGTTCAACCTAGCCATCGACTGCAAGTTGAGATCTTGTGATTTACGCAACTTGAAAGTCCAAGATGTCAGTCGTAGTGGCTGCGTAATGTCGAGAACAATCGTCAAACAGCAGAAGACCCAGCAGGAAGTACACTTCGAGATCACACCCAAGACTCAACAAACATTATCGCAGTGGATCATTCAAAATTCATTGTCACCAACAGACTACCTGTTTCCAAGTCCACGCCGTGAAGGACAACCCATCTCGTACCATTACTACACCACCATGGTTAACCGATGGGTTACTGATATCGGGTTAGATAAAACGCAATACGGCACACATTCACTGCGCCGAACAAAGGCTTCTTTGATCTACGCTAAAACCAAGAATCTTAGGGCTATTCAATTACTTCTTGGTCATGCTAAGTTAGAAAGTACGATTGAATACCTTGGTGTCGAGATTGAAGATGCGCTAAGGATTTCAGAGAGTTGTGATACTTGAAATGTCTCCAATAAATTTTTACCCAAAAACATACATCAGCCGTCATCTTTTGTTGTTGGTTTAAGAAGGATTTCTGTCAGCTTTTTGCTTGATTATACGATTTGAATTAGGAATGAATTTGAGCGAACTTATACCCAACGCTGTAATTGGCGCAGTATCTAGTATTATTGCTGCCCATTACTACAGCCACAGTAAATTAAATACGTTATTCATGGAGTCAGGTGCACCGGGAGAGGCTCCAGATGGCAACTGTGAGACCAAATGTGTCAACTGCTTGCAATCAAGACCCCACGGTTGATGCTATATCCGTTTTAGGACTTGTAATACAAGGATATATGGATACTGAACCTCCAAAGTCCTTATTTGGAGATGATAATAGAGACTCACTATTGAAAGAAGGGCAAGAACGAATCATTTCAGCTCTTGAAAGGAATAACCTTACCTATAAACACAACGGTTACGTCATTAAGTCAGGCTCGACTGTAGCAACTAAAACACTAGAAGATCATCTCAAGAAAGGAGATTTCAAATCTGTTGAAAGAGAATTTGAAAGAGCGATCTCTAACCTTAACACTGATCCACATACATCAATTACAGCAGCAAGCGCAATCATTGAATCTGTACTGAAATACTACATTGAACGAAAAAAGTTAGCGATGCCACGAAAAATGAACATTGGTATACTTTGGCAAACTGTTCGTCAAGATTTAACTCTAAACCCAGACAGCCAGCTTAGTGATGACCAGATTAAGATACTTACAGGGGTTACATCAATCATTGATGGTGTCGGAGCTTTCAGATCTCACATTGGTTCAGCCCATGGACGAGGGGAATCTCCTCCTAAAATAACAACAATAGACGCACGTTTAGGAGTGAACGTTGCACACTGCATAGTTACTTACATTATGGATGTATTGACAAGTTCCTAGCGTTTATAAAAATCAAACAACTTCATTTTGCTAAACCAAATAAAAAAGGAGCCATTAAGGCTCCTTTCAAAATATGTGCTCTGGCTTTTACAACTTGAGCAAGTTGGATTTGCTGC
>NZ_AJZD02000345.1 GCF_000272105.2 Vibrio splendidus 12E03 | reverse complement strand
GCAGGGCTTTTTTACATTTGAAGAAAAGTGCTTTGCTTACAGGTTATATGGGGGCTGTAAAGACACTGAGCCCCTGCTCTTCATGTTATTCCGGCACATATCAGAAAGCCTAGTCTGACGACTAGGCTTTCGTCGTTTCCAGTATCTGAGTTTAGTATTCGTCTTCGAGTTTTGTAGAAGCGTTCTCCGTTCGTTGATCTCGAGCTCTGATATTCCGACACTTATTATCAAGCTCTGCTCTCTCTAACAGCGCTTGATTACGTAAGTTTATATTTGTGGCTATTGATTCGATGATTAACTTTTCCAGAGCGCCTCAGAGAGGTTTACTTCCTACTAATTTGAACTGGCTGATAAAGATGCCTCGTTTTTAGTAATAAGATTTTGTTGGTTTGAAAACAATTGTTCCCTTCTACTTCAAAGAAGTGACTAACAGAGCAGCTACGAGGAGCTTCCCTGTTTTAGCGTTTATAGTTGGAATATTAATAGCTAATTCAGTGTGATTTAAAGTGGGTATCTGTCGGCGGGTAAATATCTTTAAGCGCCTTCTCTCAAGGTGATCTCCATTTACTCTTGAGCTTCTAGATGTCACTTTTCTCTATGACTCCTCTCGAACCTCTTATAAGGGCTTGTTTATAAGAATGGTAAAACTACGTACAGACACAATTAAAGTTCTTCTTCGTGTGTTTGAGAAGCTCAGTTGAGCAATTTCATGGTTAGTTGGTATTGGTCAGGTAAGAGTTTGATGAGCTTGGTTTATAGCTATTGTAGAAGTTATCTAGGGGTAAATAGCAGATACAAAAAAGCCGATGCTAGACATCGGCTTAGTTTGAGTCGCTTTGAATTAAGCGGGCTGAACTAGAGCGAGCGCTTTACGAGAAACCTCGTGAGCTGCTTTCGTTAAGTTTTGCTTCTCTAGTGCGTCAGATAGGTATCCGTAATCTGAAACATTTGAGCGAAGTGCTAGGGCTTTTTCGAAGTGGCTTTGTGCTTCCGCCCACTTCTGCTCTCTTAAGTAAAACTGAGCCAGCGCGCTGTGTGCTTCGGCATTACCACTATCTTTACTGATTGCGCGTTCTAGCATGACCACTACTGGGTGGTGATCGGCTAGATTCAACTCTGGAAGCAACATGTAGAGCTCATTTGAACCATTCTTTGCAATGTTCTCTTTGATCACTGTGAAGGCTTCTGAGTCAGCTTTACGAGCTATCAGTTGCTTCACAAAGCAGGAAACAAGGTGAGAGCTTTGTTTCTGCTTTCTTGAAAGCTTGTTCCAATGGCTGATTAAACCTTCGCTACCTTGTTGTTGAGCTACATCATGAAGTAATCCACATTGTGCTTTCTGTTCTAATTCACGTTGTTCATCAGCTATTAGAAGCTTGTTCTTAACTAATTTAGGCGTTAACTCTAGCAAAGGCTGCCATAACTTCAGTTGCAAGTAAGTGGCTTTTAACAGGCCAAGCACAGCAGTGTTATTAGGGTATGTGCCTTTTAGGGTAGAAAGTGTATCGAATGCAGCTTCGTAGTTTGACTCGCTGATTTGCTGTTTAGCTTTAGTTAGCTCTACCGCCAGTAGAGAGTCGTCCTGTTGGCTAGCAAGCTCGATGTACTTATCACGCTCACTTGTATTACCTTGCTCGTGTGCCGCTTGAGAAGCGACTAAATAACAAAGTAGAGGCATGTCGTGATGATTAGCCCAGCGAGTTACTTTCTTCTCAGCGCCTTTCCAGTCACCTTCAAGCAGCTTGATGATGCCTTCATTGGTATAACGACGAGAGCGCTTCAGCTTACGAACACTGAACCAATTCCAAGTTGTCGAGCTTGCGTACATAAGCTTTTTAAATAGGTACTCTAAGCCGAATAGAGCCGCTAGAAGAGCAATGACGAAGATAACCAGTGTTGTTACGCTCATCTCAATGGTCTTATTCGCAATTGAGATCAGAACGTAGCCTTGTTGACCAGAGAACTGAGTACCAACAATTAACCCAGCACCTAGAACGAGAAAAAGAAAAATCCAACGAATCATTATTTTTCCTCCGTGGTCATAACGGTGACTTCACGACGTAGGCGCTCACGTATCACATCTGACAACTCATTTTGAGATTCAAGCTTTACAGGGTATTTCACAGAGATGTTCTGTTCACTTAACTGTTTAATTGCTTTCTCAAATTCAATCACTGAGTTGATATCTTGGTTTAGATACGCTTTCGACCATTCGCTAGCGGTATTAAGAGCTGCGCTATACAGTTCACCTTGTTCTTTGTAGACGGCGCGAATCGCGGTTTCTAATTTACCTTTGATGTTTTCACGCAGGTAGAAGTGCTGTTCAGGAGAGAGTAGAGGGATAACTTCGCCATCACGACTGCGGAAGGTGATGAAGTTTTCTGAGAAGTCTTTCATCGACGTCATCAGGTTATTTTGCCAATCATTAATATCTTGCGATACTGCTTTTTTCTCAACAACTGCGGCTTCTGGAAGAATAGCATTGGCAAGCGGCAGCGAATCGACTTGCTGCTGAAGACTTGTGATGCGTAGAACTAAGCCATCACGGTCGATCAGAGGAATAGTGCGAAGCTTGGTAATGTCATTGGTCATTGATTGACGCAGTGACACTAAGCTAGGGTCGTTCAGTGCTGCGATACGTTGATCGGCACTTTCCATTAACTTAGTTGCGCTAACGGCATCATGCTCTAGAAACAGTTTACGTCCTGCTAGTTTCACAAGGTAATCGGCTTCGGCAAGTAACCAGTCATTCGGGCGGCGACCTTTAACGTCAGCCACTGCTAACTGTAGGCTTTGAATGCTCTTTTGCTGTTGAGACTGTACTACCTGAGTTTTCTCCACCGCGTGCGACGCTTCTTGGATAGTCTCTTGCTTGATGGTTTGCAGGTCTTTATTTACTGCAGATTGGGTATTCTGAAGTTGCGCTTGAAGAGTGGCGATTTGAGCCGAGTACTCAGCACTCTTTTGCTGCATTTGAAATGCGATACCGCCACTGAAAATAATAGAAATAGCGATCGCAATAGCACCTAGCTTGACACCGCGCTTACCTTGCTTTTCTGCTTTCTCTATTTGCTCTTTATGCTCAGCTTGAGGCTGTTCATTATTAGCGGTATTTGAGACAGAGGCATCGAGCTTCTGTTCAGATTGTTTTGTCTCTGTAGAGTCAGCTTTTTCGCTTTCAACAACAACTGGCTGAGTGTCTTGTTTCTTTTCAGGTTCAATATGCTCATTATTTTTTTTGCTTGTCATGCTTATTTCCTGTTTCTAGCTAGGGCCGGAGAGCAGCCAGTAATATTTGGTTCGTAGCACTGTGAGTATTGGTCACGTTCGAGAAACCGAGTTGTTGTGCTCGTTCTACAATGCGCTGGCTTGGGACAAATAGATGTCTTGTTGACAGCCAAGCCAAATACTCATCAGGGGTAATTGAGCAGAGATACTCCAATTGTTCCTGACTAGTGATGACAACTTTGGACGCTTTTTTGTTTATCCATGTTTGATAGGTATTGTGGTCGCTAATGGGAATATATTCTCTACGGTAGGTCTCACAATAAGAGACTTGTGCACCTCGATTGAGTAGGGAATCTCTAATGAGCTCACGCCCACCATTACCACGTAGTATCAAAACGGACTTATTTTCTACGCCATTAAGTTCAGTAAGTTTAAGAAGATGTTCACTATCACTAACTTGAGGGTAGTTTACTTTTTGTTTACAGACTTTGCTTAAAACGTGCGCAGTTTTTTGACCAACGCCAAGATAAAGCGGCGAAGTGGGCCAAATGGATGAGGTTTTCGAAAGGATGTTTTGAGCAGCGGTCACGGCGTGGTGACTGACTGCAATAATGATATCGCTGTTATTAAGCTGGGTGCTTAAATCCGCAGAGTTTGGATTATCAACGATACGAATCAGCGGATGATGGATTGCTTGAATTCCTTCATCCGCTAGTTGTTGGCAAAGCGATTGCCCCTCTGAACCGGGGCGAGTCACCAACACAGTCATGGTTATTCTTGGTCAGCGTAGAGTTTGGTTAGGATTTCTCTTGCACCATCATCCAGCAATTGATTTGCTAGAGTCACGCCAAGCGCTTCTGCGTCTTTACGAGGACCAGAGATCTCACCACGAACCATCTTCGAACCATCCGGTTCACCAACTAATGCACGTAGCCAGATGTTGTTGCCATCTAATAGTGAATAGCTACCGATAGGCACCTGGCAACCACCTTCTAGAGTAAGGTTCATTGCTCGCTCGCAAAGTACACGATCAGCCGTGTCTTTATGATTCAGCGGCTCAAGAAGCTTGATTAGACGTTCATCATCTAGACGGCACTCAATACCAACAGCGCCTTGGCCTACAGCTGGTAGAGACTGTTCTGGTTCGATGAAGCTGCGAATACGCTCTTCTAGCTCTAAACGCTTAAGGCCAGCAGCAGCCAGTACGATCGCATCGTATTGACCATCATCGAGTTTACCTAGACGAGTACCAACGTTGCCGCGCAGCTCTTTGATGATTAAGTCAGGGCGAGACTCAAGTAATTGACACTGACGACGCAGGCTGCATGTACCCACGACGGCACCTTGTGGTAGCTCGTCGATATTGTTGTAGGTATTTGAAACGAAAGCATCACGAGGATCTTCACGTTCACAAATCGTCACCAGACCTAGACCTTCTGGGAAGTCTACTGGGACATCTTTCATTGAGTGAACTGCTAGGTCAGCACGACCTTCTAGCATTGCTACTTCAAGTTCTTTAACGAACAGGCCCTTACCGCCAACTTTAGCAAGCGGAGTATCGAGGATGATGTCACCTTTGGTCACCATAGTTACCAACTCAACCTCTAAACCAGGGTGAGCAGCTTGCAGTGCATCCCTTACAAAGTATGCCTGCCAAAGGGCAAGAGGGCTTTTTCTGGTCGCGATACGGATTGGTGCTGAATTTGTCATGGTGGTTCCGATATAGGTTCTGTAATAGCCTAATCCTACCATTATGAGGCGAGAATTCTTACTGTTTGATCATTCGATACTTTGATAGCTGAGAGATTTTCATTAGTTCACCAAAATAGTGTGATTGGTATCTCATTTGAAACATGGGCTATTATTAGAAATAGTCAATAAAGAGGACACTACGGCGCCGTGAGTTTAACTTTCTGTCATCAAGGAATTGACCAGTATGACGGATTCCTTTGCTTTACCACTAAGGGTAAAAGTGTTAAATTGATCACGTTTTGTTGCTGCTTTCGTTCAGTAACTAAACAGAACTGCACTTAACCTCAAACCAAGGACTTACCTTGCAGGCTTACACTCAAACTTTGATTCAACGATTAGACAATCTAAATCAGCAGCGCATTGATCGTGCGTTGGCGTTGATGAATGTGCAAGGCCAGCGAGTTTTCAACCTTATTCCCGCACTGCTTCACTTCAATCACCCGATGATGCCGGGTTATTATGACCAACAAGTTCCTTTTGGAATTCGTAGCTTCACGCTTAATGAATTCCAAAAGCAATTTGTCTCTGATACCGAATTAACGCTGGGTGGCAAACTTACCGAGGCTGCTGAACCTGCAATCCTTGGCTTGTACACCATGGGTAGTACTTCTTCTATTGGGCAAAGTACCTCAAGTGATCTTGATATCTGGGTGTGTGTGTCTCCAGATATGGATGGCGCATCTCGTGATAGCCTTACCAACAAATGTTTGCTGATTACCGATTGGGCTGAGACCTTAGGTGTGGAAGCTAACTTCTTCTTGATGGATGAAGAGCGTTTCCGTTCGAATCATTCGGAAGAGATGACCGGTGATAACTGTGGTTCTTCACAGCACTTGTTACTGCTTGATGAGTTCTATCGCTCAGCGGTTCGTTTAGCCGGTCAACGTTTGTTGTGGCAAATCATTCCGCCTGAAATGGAAGAGTGCTACGACGAGTATGTTCAAGGTTTATGTCAGGACGGCTATCTTGATTGCTCGCAGTGGATCGATTTCGGTAAGCTAAATCGTATTCCCGCTGAAGAGTACTTTGGTTCAAATCTATGGCAGCTCTATAAGAGTATCGACTCTCCGTATAAATCGGTGTTAAAGGCGATCCTGTTAGAAGCCTATTCATGGGAATACCCAAATACTCAACTGCTGAGTATTGATACCAAGCGTCGCTTCTTCGCGGATGAACCGGATCTGTATGGCATGGATAGCTACTATCTGATGCTTGAGAAGGTAACGCGCTATCTAGAACGCATTAACGACCACACTCGATTGGACTTGGTGAGACGTTGTTTCTACCTTAAGACCCACGAGAAGTTGTCACGAGATGCGGGCATTGGTTCTGTTGCGTGGCGTCGTGAAGCCTTAACTGAGATGACTAAGTCTTGGAATTGGGGACATGAAACCATTGCTGAGCTCGATAACCGCCGTAACTGGAAGGTTGAGCAGGTTAAAGTGGTACACCATGCACTGCTTGATGCCTTGATGCTGAGCTATCGTAATCTGATTCAATTTGCGCGTCGCAACGACATCACTTCTGCAATTAGCCCACAAGATATTAGTATTTTGGCGCGTAAGCTTTACGCTGCGTTTGAGGTATTGCCAGGTAAAGTGACGTTACTGAATCCGCAAATCTCTCCTGATCTGCATGAACCAGACTTGAGCTTTATCGAAGTTCGTCAGGGTCAGTCGAATAAAGCCGGCTGGTACCTGTATAAGCAGCCATTGGTAGCGCATCGTATTCTTGGTCAGCCTTCACTTGAGCACCATGAGTACTTGAGTAAATTGGTTGCTTGGTCATTCTTTAATGGCTTGATTACGGAGTCGACGCGTTTGCACTCTGTGGTGCGTGATGCTCACATTGATATCGATAAGTTCTATCAAATGGTGAGCGATCTGCGTAATACGTTTTCTTTGCGTAAGCGTCGCCCGAGTATGCAAGCACTGGCGAGTCCGTGTGAGATAAGCCAGCTCGCGATGTTCATCAACTTTGAAAATGACCCAACTTCTGAGTTAAGTGGTCGTGCATTAAAAGTGGACCTCAAGAATGCTGATATCTTCAGCTTTGGTGAAGAAGGTAAGAGCTTAGTCGGCAGTGTCGATCTGGTTTATCGTAACTCTTGGCATGAAGTACGTACGCTTCATTTCCAAGGTGATACAGCAATGTTGGATGCACTTAAAACGGTTCTTGGCAAAATGCACCAAGATGCGTTGCCGCCAGAGTCGGTTGATGTGTTCTGTTACAGCAAAAACCTGCGTGGTGTGATGCGTAATATGGTGTATCAACTGCTTGCTGAGTGTATCGACTTACGATTGAAACCGATTGAACCAGAGAAGCGTCGCCGCTTTAAGGCTATTCGTTTAGCTAATAAGATGTTTGGCCTGTTCTTCGAGCGTCGTGGTGTATCGGTACAGATGTTGGAAAACTCGGTCGATTTCTACCGTAGCATCTCAACCAATAAGCTCAAAGGCTCACCTTTACTGATGCTCGATAAAGAGCAAGAGTATCAGCTACCAGAAGTGGTGGATGGTTTTGCGAGTGAGGGCTTGATTCAGTTCTTTTTCGAAGATACCGACAAAGGCTTCAATATTTATGTATTGGACGAGTCGAACCAAGTTGAGGTCTACCACCAGTACAGCGGTGAAAAAGATGAGATGATCGCGAGCGTGAATTCTTTCTACACATCGGTAAAAGATGAGTCGAAGATGTCGTCTAAGTTGATTAACTTTAATCTACCTCAGTACTACCAAATCGTTCATCCTGAAGAGGGCAATTCTTACGTTGTGCCTTATCGTAACGATGCAACTTTAGCTTCTCGGAGCTCAAAGATAGTCAACATCTAGTCTTACTAAGCCTGATTGATATTAAAAAAGGAGTGATTGATTCACTCCTTTTTAGTTTTGCTTACAAATGATTAGACCCAATCGATCGCTTCACCTGCGTGCTTCACGCATTCTTCTTTAACCATCTCAAACAGCTCCATGCCCGTCTTTGAACATGTCCACTTGTCGTCAACTAGCTTGAAGTGAAAGCCACCAGATTTAGACGCTAACCAGATTTCTTTCATTGGTTCTTGGCGGTTAATGATGATTTGGCTGCGGTTCTCAAACTCCAGCGTCATCACGTTACCAGTCACTTCGTAATCAATATCTGCCTCTGATTCATCGATAGCTTCTTCGATGTTTTGCATCTGTATATCGACCAGCTGATGAAATTCAGTCTCGTTCATCCTTTCTATCCTATTGCTTTTCCTGAGTGTGGTGCGATTATAGGGGGCATTGAGTTAATAATCACGATATGCAAAATGAAAAAATTAATTACTGCTCTATTTATGATGTCCGTTATTGGACTTTCTGGTTGTGGTCAAACGGGTCCTTTGTACGATCCTGATGAAGTTCAGCAAACCGAACAATCACAATAAGTGAAAACACGCAGAAATCGTTATTTATAAGGGATAAGAACTTTGGATTACTTCAACTATCAGGAAGATGGCCAGCTTTGGGCTGAGGACGTCGCACTTTCACAACTAGCAGAGCAATATGGTACACCGTTGTATGTATATTCTCGTGCAACATTAGAACGCCACTGGAATGCGTTTGATTCATCGGTTGGTGAGCATCCGCACTTGGTGTGCTATGCCGTTAAAGCTAACTCAAACCTTGGCGTGTTGAATACTTTGGCTCGTTTGGGCTCAGGTTTCGATATCGTTTCTGGCGGTGAGCTAGAGCGTGTGGTTGCTGCCGGTGGCGATCCAGCAAAAGTTGTATTCTCTGGTGTCGGTAAAACAGCCGCTGAAATGAAGCGTGCGCTTGAGTTGAACATTAAGTGTTTCAACGTAGAGTCTGAGCCAGAACTAGAGCGACTGAATAAAGTAGCTGGTGAGCTTGGTGTTAAAGCGCCGATTTCACTGCGTATCAACCCAGATGTTGATGCCAACACTCACCCTTATATCTCTACTGGTCTGCGTGATAACAAGTTTGGTATTGCTTTCGACCGTGCTCCGGCCGTTTATGAGTTTGCAAAAACACTCGATAACTTGTCTATCCATGGTATTGATTGCCACATTGGTTCTCAACTAACGGATATCGAACCTTTCATCGATGCAACCGATCGCCTGCTTGCGCTGATCGACCAGCTACGTGCTAACGGTATCAACATCAAACACCTTGATGTCGGTGGCGGTTTGGGTGTGGTTTATCGTGATGAATTACCACCACAGCCTTCTGACTACGCGAAAGCCTTATTGGCTCGCCTAGACAATCATTCTGATCTAGAGCTGATTTTTGAGCCTGGAAGAGCGATTGCTGCTAACGCTGGTGTATTATTAACGAAAGTCGAGTTCCTCAAGCCAACTGAGCACAAGAACTTTGCCATCATTGATGCAGCAATGAACGACCTAATGCGCCCAGCACTTTACCAAGCTTGGCAGGATATTGTTCCTGTGAGCCCTCGTCAGGGTGAAGCCGTGACTTACGATTTGGTCGGCCCAATTTGTGAGACAGGCGATTTCCTAGGTAAAGATCGTGACCTTGTGCTTGAAGAAGGTGATCTGCTAGCAGTTCGTTCAGCGGGTGCTTATGGCTTCGCTATGTCATCTAACTACAACACTCGTTCGCGCGCGGCTGAAGTGATGGTGGATGGCGATAAAACTCATTTGGTTCGTCAGCGTGAAGAGCTTACGAGTCTGTGGGAACTTGAAAACATTCTTCCGGAGTAATTTTAAGCGTTATGCACTTCCACTTTTCTAAAATGCATGGTTTGGGCAATGATTTCATGGTCGTGGACTGCATTACTCAAAATATTTTCTTTTCTCCAGATTTGATCCGTCGTTTGGCGGATCGTCACACTGGCGTGGGCTTTGATCAGCTACTTGTGGTTGAGGCTCCCTATGATCCAGAAACTGATTTCCATTACCGCATATTCAATGCGGATGGCAGTGAAGTGGAGCAGTGTGGCAATGGTGCGCGTTGTTTTGCACGATTCGTTCGCATGAAAGGCTTAACGAATAAGTACAGCATCAACGTGAGTACCAAGAAAGGTAAAATGGTTCTCAAGATTGAAGAGAATGACCTGATCACGGTGAACATGGGTATTCCTGAGTTCGAACCCGGTAAGATTCCATTCAAGGCCAAGCAGCCAGAGAAGACGTATATCCTAAGAACGGATGTACACACCTTATTCTGTGGTGCGGTAAGCATGGGTAACCCACATGTGGTTACCGTGGTTGATGACGTCGACACGGCTGATGTGGACACCTTAGGCCCGCTACTTGAATCACACGAACGTTTCCCTGAGCGTGTTAATGCTGGCTTTATGCAGGTCGTTAACCGTGAAGAAGTTCGCTTGCGTGTTTATGAGCGCGGCGCGGGTGAAACTCAGGCATGTGGCAGCGGAGCGTGTGGCGCAGTAGCCGTTGGTATCACTCAAGGCTTACTGGCTGATAATGTGAAGGTTCGTCTACCTGGCGGTGACTTACACATTAGCTGGCAAGGCCCGGGTAAACCTCTGTTCATGACAGGCCCTGCAACGCATGTGTTTGATGGTCAACTTTCTTGCTAATAATGACCCAAAACAAATAGATTCATAAAATAAAGGATAGGTTTTGTCTTACGTTGAAGCCGACGCACTCACCGCAGAAGTGGTCGCGGAATATTTACGTGATAACCCAGATTTTTTCCAAGACCGAAAAGATTTGGTTGATCGCCTTGCTATCAATAACGTTGAGCAGGGCGCTGTTTCTCTGGTTGAGGTTCAGCTTAAACGCCAGCGTCATCGAATCGAAGAGCTTGAAGAAGAGATCACTGGCTTGATGTCGTTGGCGGCAAATAACGATAAAACCTTCTATGAGTTTATGGATCTGCAAGCGCAAGTGCTGAAATGCAGTGACTTTATGCAGGTGATAAAAGCCGTTGAACAAAAAGCGTTAGATCTTGGGCTTAAGGCTCATGTTCGTATTCTTTCGCAATCTGGTTTTTATCAGTTGAGTGCTGAGGGTTACTCTAAGTTTTCGCTTAACCATTTCAATGGTAAAGATGCTTATCTTGGACGCTTGAGAAAAGCCGACAGACACGATTTGTTTGGTGATTATCCAGTTCCAGAGCTAGGCTCTTATGTAGTACTACCGCTTGCTAAGCAGTCTCCATTGGGTTTGCTCGCCTTTTCTAGTGAAGATGGCGGACATTTCCAACCCCATATGGATACGCTCTTTTTACGCCATTTAGCACTTGTTGTCGCTCATTTGGCGGACACCTTACCTTGGCAGATAAATAATGAGCCTAGAGCCCAAAATACCTCTTCCTAACAGCCTTCAAAAGCCACTTTCTCGCTTCTATGAATATCTCAGAAGCGAGAAGGGGCTCAGCCTACACACCCAACGTAATTACAAACAACAACTTGAAACCATGGCCGGTCATTTAGTCACTCTAGGGCTAAAGGATTGGGGTCAAGTCGATGCGGCGTGGGTAAGGCAACTGGCCAGTAAAGGCATGCGTGAGGGAATGAAGGCGAGCAGCATTGCAACGCGCTTATCTTCACTACGCAGCTTCTTTGATTTCCTTGTGCTGCGTGGCGAAATGACCGCTAATCCAGCCAAAGGTGTTTCTGCTCCACGTAAACAGCGCCCTTTGCCTAAAAACCTCGATGTCGATGAAGTCGGTCAGCTGCTTGATGTGAATGAGGACGATCCACTGTCGATTCGTGACCGAGCGATGATGGAGGTGATGTATGGTGCTGGATTACGACTGGCAGAACTGGTCGGCATCAATCTGAAAGATGTGTTGGGTCGACAAGGCGAAATTCGAGTAATTGGTAAAGGCGACAAAGAACGCAAAGCGCCTTTTTCTGGTTTAGCAAAAGAGTGGGTCGATAAATGGCTCAAAGTGCGCGGTGAATTGGCTTCACCGGGTGAAAGCGCGCTGTTTGTCTCTAAGCTTGGGACTCGTATCTCTCACCGCAGCGTGCAAAAGCGCATGGAAGAGTGGGGCAAGAAGCAATCTGTTGCGAGCCACATCAGCCCGCATAAACTGCGTCACTCCTTTGCAACGCATGTGCTGGAGTCGAGCCAAAACCTTCGTGCTGTTCAAGAGTTGCTTGGCCATGAAAACATCTCGACGACCCAAGTGTATACCCACTTAGATTTCCAACACTTAGCACAAGCTTATGATCAGGCTCACCCGAGAGCTCGTAAGAAGAATAAAGATTAGATTAAAGGGTTTATTATGCGAATTTATCGAGGGTTAAAGCCCATCAAAGCCATGACCTTTGACTTGGATGACACCCTTTATGACAACTGGCCTGTGATCATGATGGTAGAAAAAGAGATGGCGCAGTGGCTTTACCAAAAGCACCCAGTGTCGGTTTCTTTATCGCTTGAAGAGTGGCAGGGCATTAAGCAGCAAGTCGCCTCTGAAAACCCAGCTTTAAAGCATGATGTTACCGTTTGGCGTGAAACACAGATTAAGAGTGGCTTACTGCAGTTGGGCTACTCTCAGCAGCAAGCTGAACAGGCGGCTCGTGAGGGGATAGAACATGCTTTGTGGTTGCGCAATCAAGTCGATGTCCCTCAAGAAACGCATCGAGTGATGGCAGAACTTAGCCAACGCATTCCTTTGGTTGCGATTACCAATGGCAATGTCGATCCACATAAAATTGGTTTAGGGCAGTATTTTCAACTAATCCTTAAAGCTGGCCCAAACGGTAGAGCAAAACCTTACCCAGATATGTTTGATAAAGCGCAACAATACTTAGATGTTGATGCCATCAACATTCTTCATGTCGGCGATCACCTTAGAACGGATGTTTACGGAGCTAAGCAAAATGGCTTCCAAGCATGCTGGTTTAATGACATTGGTTCCAATTTATACCTCTCTTCGAAGGCGAGTGTGCTGCCTGATGTTGAAATAGAGCAACTTAGCGATCTCATGCGACTAATTTAAAGACCTCTGTAAGCTTATTGTGTCGCATTTATGATATTGAATTGTTACATTAGTCGCAATTAAATGCCTGTTTAGGCTAGGATAATTGGCGACTACTTTTTATCGATTCATTTCAGTCATAGCAGTGGTTGCGGGTTGTTACTTCACTCGATTTTGAACAAGGGTTGGCATGCAAACATTTACATTTCTCGCAAATACTGAGGCGTTATTTAGAGCTCAATTTGATCAGCGAGAATGGTGTGACAGCAAACAGTACCTTATTCAAATTTTCTCAGCACAATCTTCTGATATGGCTCGTCGAATCGCGAGTGTTGCCCTCAATCGTTTAAGCAATGCGACGCTAATCGGTCAGAGTGCTCGTCATGTTATCTGTGACAACTGTCTTGAGAGTACATGTACTTTAGTCATCATCAGTGAGTTTAATGAAACCCGTTTAACCTCCGCGGTTCAGCCGTTTACTGGCAACCCAAATCAAGACAGCCAAGATCTCGCTTCTCAACTGGGCCTTACAGAAGACACCAAAACGGTTATCAGCTTGTGTGATCAGGTTGAAGGGCGTGATTACCCTATCTATAGCGCTTTTGAGAATTTACCTTACGCCTTGCCGATTGCAGGTGGACTGTGTCATGAGAATGAGTTTGGCCGTTGGGTTATGTATAACGAGCAAACCTACCAGCACGCCTGTGTTGCGGTGGCTCTGACTAACCCAAGATTGAAGGTTTGGTCGGACGCGTACTCAGAGTGGAACCCAATTGGGATGAAGCTACGAGTCACACATGCAGTCGGAAATCGCTTATACGCGTTGAACGACAAGCCAGCTATCGAAGTATTCAAACATTACCTTGCGGATGGCAAAGACCTTCCTTTTAGCCAGCTGATGAGCTTTCCGCTTTATCGAGAACTTGGCAGGAAGAAGGGTATCTCGACGCCTCTGCGTATTAATGATGATGGCAGTATCGAGTTTGATAGCCCTTGGCATGTCGGTGAAGAGGCGCAGTTTTGTTATAACCACCCCTCTTTGACCGCTGAAAAGGTGCGTCATGGTGCCGAGATGCTAGCCATGCATCAGCCTGAATCGGTGATCATCTATAACTGTGTGTCTCGACTTGAGTTTATCGATAGTAAACTGGAGCTCAAGCCATTTGAAGGGATAGTGAATACGTGTGGTGCCTACTGTATGGGGGAGCTATACCGCAATGAAGACCGCCAAGAAATACTGCATCACAGCCTGACTTATATCGCTATGCGCGAGTCTGACGAGATTAAAGAGTTTCGTTGTGAAGATTTTCAGTGTGGCTCAACAGTGTCGCCATTACTTAACCTGGTCAGAAATGCAGTCGCTGATCTCGATAGTATGAATACTCAGATGGAAAAGAAGCTCCATCAACAAGCGCGTCGCTTAACCGAGAGCTATCGCATTGACTCACGCACTGGCTTGCCGAACCGTATCGTATTGAAGGAGCGCCTCAATACGATTCTATTTAGTGAACACTTACTCACATTAAAACTCACGAATTTCCATCAAGTTAACGAAAAATACGGCTATCAGGTAGGTGATCAGTTACTGCTTGATCTGTCTAATCACTTTATTGAGCGATTGCAGCTTCGTGTCGTGAAAGAGCCTCGCGTGAAGGTTGAGCTGTTCAGTATTGGGGTCGGAGAGTGGGCGATTATCTTTAACGCCAGTGTTGGTAGTACAAAAATAAAAGAAGGTTTCGTTGAGTTTGCCGATGACATCGAACACATAAATTTTGAGCCGTATGGTTTGGCTGATATTGATTACCTGTCAGTTTCTCTGTGTGGCGGCTTTGCTAGTCGTTGTGATTTCTTAACCGACAGCGGTGACGAGATCTTATTGAAAGCGATCGAAGCTCGACGTTATGGGGTGCGGAACAATACCCACATCACCAATGCCAAAGACATTCAGGTGAGCGAAGAGGACCGCAAAGAGCAGCTCGGTTGGTTGAGCTGTGTGAGCCGTGCGATTTTAGATCAGAACATCATTACCTACTCTCAGCCGATTGTGGAATCGGGCACTCACGAAATGATTGGCCAAGAGTGTTTAGTCAGAATCATGGAGTCGGACGGTACTATTGTGGCACCAGGAAAGTTCTTACCTATCATTGCCGACACGCACCTCTACACACGCCTTAGTCGACATATGATTAAGAGCACTATCGGCTATATGGCGGATAAACAGAGTTCGTTTTCTATCAATCTATCCCCACAAGATTTGTTGAGCGACAAGACACTTGAGGTACTCGAGACTGCGATCAGTGGCATGAACGATCCTACTCGACTTGGTTTAGAGGTTCTCGAGTCAGAACAGATAAAAGATTATGGCCGCATGATTGAGGTGTGTGATCACTTCCGCGCACTCGGAGCGAGAATTATTGTTGATGACTTTGGCTCTGGTTACTCCAACATCGATGAAATCATTAAGCTTGAGCCGCAGATCATTAAGCTCGACGGTAGCTTGATTCGTAATATCGATAAAGACCAAAAACAAAGAAATATCGCCTCTCAGTTGGTTCGCTTATGCCAAGTGTTCAATGCCAAAACGGTCGCTGAATTTGTCCACAACCAACAAGTTTGTGAGATAGCAGAGCAAATGGGTGTCGATTATCTGCAGGGCTACTACTTTGGTGAGCCTAAGCGACTGTTTTAGCTGCTAAAGCTTCCAGTATTGTATAACTACTGACGATAAAAGTACTGCGCCGCCATTAATGACTGCTTTTTGGCGGAATGAATGATGTCTAACTAAGGTCACATTATTCATAGCACGATCGTAAGTATTCCGTGCAAGCCTTATCTATAATAAGCACAATAACAAATCATTAACGTAACGATTAATGTGAATATGCAGTCGACTTCTCTCCTGATACAAGACATTGAGCAAACCCAACTTGAATTGGAAAAGATAGATTTTCATCAACATGAAAGCCTACTGATTCAGGTGTTTTCGTCTTTCGAGAAAGGTTCTGTTTTGGCTGCCTGCCAAGTGATTCAATCGACATTCCCCAATGCCAAACTGATTGGTTGCAGCGCTAACCACTACATCAGCCAAGGCGTCATCCTGCACCAAGGGCTTTATCTGATTGTTACCCGCTTTGACGCGACCTCTTACTCTTGTGGTGTTGTCGAATATAGCGAACAACCATTGCTCGATAGTCATGCTATGTGGCAGCAGCTTGAGTGCAACCCCAGTACTCAAAGCATCATCTGTTTCGCAGACCGTTTGCAGATAAATAACCGAGATCTATTTTCATCATTTGAACAGTCGAGATATTCATTACCGATCTGCGGCGGTGCATCGACCATTACAGACAATGGGCGATGGGTGATGTTAGACGGCATTTGCTATGAGAATGCCTATGTGATGCTGGCGCTGCACAGTGTCGAGCTCTCTATCGTTAAGGGTTACTATACTGAATGGAATCCGATTGGCCGGACTTTCCGGGTGACAGGTGCTCAAGATAACCGGTTGCTGGAGTTGGATGGGATGCCTGTTCGTGAACTCTATAATCGTTACCTCGCTGATGGCCTCGAAGTGCCTTTTGAGCAACTGCATAATTTTCCCTTGATGGTCGGTGACCCGAAAGAGCAAAACATTCACTTACCGCTCAAGGTAACGGAAAGTGGAGAGATAGAGTTCAGCGGCCTGTTCCAAGTGGGCGATGAGGTCCGGTTTTGTTATGACCATCCATCATTGACCCTAGAGCAGATACGACTGGGCATTCAACAGATCGCCTCTCATAGACCAGAACAGTTCTTCATTTATAACTGTACCTCTCGTATCGACTTTATTGATGGCAACCAAGAGGTTGAGGTTTTCCAAAAGTTGGCCGACAGCTATGGCGTTTACTGCATGGGAGAACTTTATCAAGAGAATAGCCAACAGCGAATCTTGCACCATAGCCTCACTTACCTTGCGCTTAGAGAAGGCGAGGGTAAGGCGGTATTGTCATTAGAGACACAACCCGCGACCAATATATCCCCTCTGTTTTCATTGATCCGAAATGCACTGCTTGATGTCGATGACATGAATAACAGTATGGCGAGTAAGATTCAGCAGCAAGCCACCGCATTGACGGCAAGCTATCGAATTGATCACCGTACAGGTTTACCTAATCGCAGTGTGTTGCGTGAGAAGCTGTCGAAGATGAGCAGTGACAGCCACTTGCTAGCTTTGAAGGTGACGACCTTTGGTCAGATCAATGAGAAGTACGGGTATCGAGTAGGTGACAAGCTTCTACATGACTTGAGTGAGTACTTTCAAAAAGCGCTGTGGCAGTTCTTTGATGAGGGTTGTCAGCTCTACAGTATCGGTATTGGTGAGTGGGCGGTGGTGTTTGATAGCTGGGCGAGCCAAGAACATATTCATCAGCGATTCTCGGAATTTGCTGATCAAACCGAGCATGTGAATTTTGAGCCTACCGGTTTACCTGATATTGATTACTTGTCGGTGTCTATCTGCGCGGGTATTGCCAGCCGTCGAGATTTCCCGACTACCTCTATTGATGACTTATTGTTGAAGGCGATTGATGCACGGCGCAGCGCCGTCAGCCAAAACAAACACTTAGTGAGTGCCAAGGCACTCATTCAATTGGAGAAGCATCGCCAAGAACAACTTGGTTGGCTGTCGTGCGTGAGTCGCGCTGTGCTTAATCAGAATATTGTGGCGTGCTCTCAGCCCATAGTCTCAGCACACAGTCATCAGGTAGAGAGCTACGAGTGTTTAGTTCGAATTGAAGAGGACGGTCAGTTGATTGCGCCGGGTAAGTTCTTGCCAATCATTGAAGGAACCCATCTCTATACACGCCTCAGTCGTCAGATGATAACGCGCACCTTCGATTTTATGAGTCAGCGAACCGATTCGTTCTCAATTAATTTAGCGCCACAAGATTTCAGCAATGAGAAAACCATTCTTCACCTTGAACAAGCCATCAAGAAAATCAGTCACCCACAGCGTATTGGCTTGGAGGTGTTAGAAACGGAACAAATTCAGGATTACGGTCGCTTGATTGAGGTGTGTAATCACTTCCGCGATCTTGGTGTGAATATTATTGTTGATGACTTTGGTTCGGGCTATTCGAACATTGATGAGATATTGAAGCTAGAGCCACAGGTGATCAAGCTTGATGGCAGTTTGATTCGCAATATTGATAAAGATAAAAAGCAACGCAAGATCGCTCAGCAGTTAGTGAGCTTATGCCAGATTCTTAATGCTAAGACAGTGGCTGAGTTCGTTCATAACGAGCAGGTGTGTCGTATTGCTGAAGACATGGGCGTCGATTACCTGCAAGGGTATTACTTTGGTCAACCTCAGCGTTTGTTTTGATGGAGCTGCGTTTCACGTGAAACACTCGTTGGCTCAATAACGAAAGTACGATGTAAAAAGGGTGAGCTTATGGCTCACCCTTTTTGTTTTTAGTATCTGTCCCGTCCTGAAATGTGCTTATTGCCTTCGCGCACGCCTGCTTAGTCTATTTGAGGGCGTGGCCACACTTGTCGGCGTGGAAGACTTTTAGATAATGTTGGTAATAGTCATCAATGAGCTTGGCAGGTTCGCTTTCATCTAAAGACTTGAGTAGCTCAATACCCACTTCACAAGTACACAAGTGGCCGCTGTCTTGATTGCGGCGCAAGGTGTATGAAGATTCGCTGGTAATGTCGAGGTGAACTTGCTGAATGGCTTGTAACCACGAGCTCTTATTAAGCATCTTCTTCGCTTCTTGCCATGTTCCATCCAAGATGATGAATAGCGGCTTACGACTCTGGGTTTGGGTCATTACAGCTTGTTGGCACTCGACACTTTGATCACTTGGGAACAACAGAAACGGTTGTCGTGTTTCATCGTCAAGCAGCGCCATTAGCTCCGCTGGTGGTGTCTTCCTTTGCCATACAATGGACTGACACTGCTCAAGGGATTGTTGAAGCAGCTTTCCGGTGTTGGTATCGCGCGACAGTTCATTCTCATGAGTGAGCAGTACAAGATCGATTTGGCTTTCGACACTAGGTATCAGGTGACAAATACATTGGTGAGTGAAGCCACAACCAGGGCAAGCTTGTTGGTTACTCATGTTTACAGCTTCACTCCACTTTGTGCGGGTGAGATACCATCAGCAAACAAAACCACGTCGCTAATATCAGCATCATCTGCAACTGGAGCAACACTAGGGTTGAGCGGGTAGCTGACACCAGAGTATGACAGTGTGTGTTTCGCCGGTGTTGCACCACCGCCACTGACATTGAAGATCAGATCCTGCCAGCCATGATTTTTAGACTTACCTACACGTATGTCGCCTTTTACCAGTGTTACTCGGCTATTGAAGCGCCACTTGTCTTGATGGTTCTCGAAAATCAGCAGTGTACAGCCACCAGAACCACACCAATCGAGTTGGGCGAGCAGCTCTTCTTTGCCGTCACCGTTGAGGTCGTAAGTTAACCAGCGGTATTTGGTGTCGTCAGGTGAGCTGTTGTTGATCTTAAAATACTCGCGGATCGCTTGGTCGACTGTTGGATCAAGTTGATCACTGGAGTTCACCTGCTTTGCGGTTAGATTAACGTTAGTGGTGGTATTTACTTGCGCTTGCGCACTCTTAGCTTCGAATAGCACCAGACCGCCATTGGCAATCGGATACACCACGTTGCCCACTTTCTCTTTTTCAGCGATTAGCTTGCCATTATCGAGTGTGAAGATACGCTCGGAGATCAAATACTGTTGCTGGTGGCGAGTCATAACCACTTGTACCTGATTTTGGTTCAGTTGCTGCCAGAAGCCTTGTTCAACAATAGAAGGGTCTCCATTGTTGTATGAATAAGTCGTGATAGCACTGTGGTCATTGTTGAGTTCAAGGTTGATAGAGAACCCTGAGTTTTGCGTTGAGCTAGCGAAGTAGAGTCCGCTCCAATCCAGTGTTGGATCTTGGTTAGAGACCGTCGCACAACCATTATAGTCACTGTCATTGAGGTTAAGCTTGGCATGCCACCCATAGATAGAGTCGCTCATGCCGTCACTACAGCTCTCTTTCGTAAGGTTGAGTTTGCCTTGCGCAGCTTTACCTTCTAATTGGTAGTCACGGCTGCTCGATGTGGTGCGGCTTGATTCAATATCGAGGGTCTGTGGCTGCTCACCCATCTTAGTGTATTTCAGCTGGTCTTTATCGAAGGTTGCTGACCAGAAGGGTTCATTACCAAATACTCGTGTTGAACGCAGTGGTTGGTCGCAGCGCTCTGGGTTCTCTGCGGTTAGGATGTTCACTTGGTCAACCACGAAACGCGCTGTGAAGTCTGCGTTATAACCCGTTTGGCTCGGCACGGTTAGGTGACCAATCAGCTCGCCATATAAAGCTTGGTAAGGTCTCGTTGAGAGCCCCTGTGCTTCTAACGCTAACTCTGGCGATAAGTCTAACCAGTATTGTTGTTGGCTACCGCAAGGAGTGAAGGTTCGGCTTTCGTGACCAACCACCACCTGACCACGCATGATGAAGGTTTGCGGTTGAATGCTCAGTGGCTCATCCAAGGTTGCTGGGGGCAGTTCAGGTTGTTGCGGCGTATCAGGTGCCGTAACACAGCCTTGTAGAGCGAACGCGACTAGCCATGTCACTGGGTTTTTCATTACCTTCATGTTATATCTTCCTCGGAGCAACCGTTAATTGGATTTATTATGGCATATTGGTTATTTAAAACAGAACCCGACACCTTCTCTATTCAGACTCTGAGAGTACAAAAAACCTCTTGTTGGGAGGGTGTACGCAACTATCAGGCTCGAAACATGATGCGTGATGACGTCAAGCTTGGAGATTTGGTGATGATATACCACTCATCATGCAAAAAAGTTGGCGTAGCGGGGATCGCTAAAGTAACCAGAGAAGCCTACCCAGACCACTTTCAGTTCGACCCAGAGAGTGATTACTACGATCCTAAGTCTTCACCCGATAACCCTCGCTGGATTATGGTGGATGTTGAATTTGTGCGAGTGACTGAGCGCTTGATTCCTTTGGCAACGCTTAAAGCCATGCCTGAACTCACCGAAATGCCATTGGTGAAACGCGGTAATCGCTTATCGATCATGCCGGTTACCGAACAAGAGTGGCAGGCAATCTTAAGCAAAGAAGTGCTAGGTTCTCGATAGCGTTAGAGAGAGCTTTTTGCGTAAGGTTCAAAAAAGACAGCCAGTTGGCTGCCTTTTTATTTATTCGGATTTTTTACTAGACTAGATTAAAGCAGGTGCTTTTCTAAGTAGTGCGCAACGGCATCGTCGGCGTTGCTGCCAATCACTTCATTATCAGGCAGCGCTTTAAGTACTTTTTCATGGGATGTGCCCATCACTAAGCCTTTACCTGCCATTGATAGTAGTTCGACATCGTTCATTCCATCACCAAAAGCAATACAGTTTTCTAGCTCAAGGTCGATAGATTGAGCCACGGCTTGTAGCGCATCGCCTTTAGAGACTTCTGCAGCCATCACTTCCAAGCACCAAGGTGTTGAGAAAGCGACATTCAATTTTTCACCAAACAGAGCGTTGAGCTCATCTTCAAATGGCACAAGGTGTTCATGTGATTTATTTGGGTGAGTACAGAAGATTTTAGCAATGCCTTCACTCGGTGCGGTATCTGCATCGTACAGTCGGTATGTGAAGCCTGTTTGATCGTGAAACTTTTTCATTGTTTCGTCATCACGATTTAGTAACCACTCATCGTTCATATAGATATGGATGAAGATCTCCGGGTCTTTCTTAAACACATCCACAACACTTTGCACTAATTCCGCAGGGATGTTCTTGGCATACATCAGATTGTCGTCTTGGTCATGCACGCGAGCACCATTCGAGGTGATCATGTAAGCAGGAATGCCCGTTTGTTTGCGAATACCGGCAACATCAACATGGTGACGACCTGTTGCGAAGATAAAGGTATAACCTTGTCCGTGTAACTTCGTGAGTGTTTGCTTGGTAAAATCGCTTAACTGATGGTTGGGAGCCAAAAGCGTACCATCTAGATCAGAGGCAACAATTTTCACGGAATCTTTTAGTGCAGGAATACTCATTTAACCCTCATTGCAAAATGCTTAACCAATATTGACGCTAGCCAGCGCTAGAATCGTTTGAACTACAATATCTCTAGGTAGAAATTGTATGCCAAATTCATGCAAGAAAAGAGGGCAAAGCTCACTTACTTCTCTTCCTCTTTAGCGCCTTTCTCTTTTGTCCGTTACTTTTCTTGTTAGCACGCCAACGCTAAGCAAAAAACTGAGCAATGGCATCCAATGTTAGATTGCGATACTCATCTTTCTCAAACAACACTTCATGCCTAGAACCTTCGATGACTTTAAACTGGCAATCCGAGTTGGTTTTCTTGAGCTTGTTGATGAACTTCACTTGAGCATCGTTACTGACAATCTTCTCTTCCCCAGCTTGAATCAATAGCAGAGGAATTTTGATTTGACGAGTTTGTTGAATCGCTTGCTTGGCGGCCATTAACCCTTGCCACACCCAACGCGTGCTCGGTCCGCCTACCTGCAAAGAGGGTGACTCGTCATACAAACGGCGGAACCACTGATAGCGAACCTTGCTGTGGCTCAGTAAGTTGTTTTCGAAAGGTTTTGAGTAATACGCTTGTTGGCCAGGCGCATAAGTTGGTTTAGCGTGATACGCGGTAAGCACTTGTCCAACAACCATTGCGATAGGTTTTAGGTACCATTCAGTGTTGATGCCAAACATTGGCGCACACAGGGTTACCTTATCAAATGGGTGGTTTGGATGGGTTTGTAGGTAGCGAGTGGCTATGGTGCTACCCATTGAATGCGCGAGCAGGTAGCGATTGGAATACTTACTGAGATCAAAACTGGCAATGACGTCAGACATGTCAGATGCATAATCATCAAACTCATGAATGTGACCAATGTCAGAGTCTGTTACCATACGCTCAGACTGGCCTTGACCTTGGTGGTCAAATGAATAAACGTCATAGCCTTGTTGATAGAAATCATAAAAGAGTTCTTGGTATTTTTGGCAGCACTCAATGCGGCCATTTGAAATAACAATCGCCTTGTTGTGTGTCTCTGAAGTCAGGCTACACCAGTACAGCTTCTTTTTACCGGATGTTGTTACATACCCATCTTTTCGTTGTTGCCAAAGGGTGGGGATCGGGTGTTTAATCGCTTGCTCGAATTGAGGTTCTTGCGTGTACGAAATCGGGGCGCCGCTGTGGTTTTCCATGGGAAATTACCTGAACTGATGCGTGTGAGAGCTTTATTGCTACTAATGTTGTTAGATTAAAGAACTAGTAAGGAAATGCAAATGGATACTCATGTTTGGCTTGCTTATGTCGTCACGGCGATTTTGTTTAGTTTGGCTCCGGGCTCAGGTACCGTTAACTCAATCAGTAATGGCCTAAGCTATGGTACCAAGAAGTCACTCGCGTCGATCGCAGGCTTACAGCTTGGCCTTGCATTTCACATTATGCTGGTGGGAGCGGGCATTGGTGCATTAGTGGCTCAATCTGCATTGGCGTTCACCATCATCAAATGGGTGGGCGTGGTTTACCTTCTTTGGTTGGGTATTCAAAAGTGGCGTGACAACTCTAGCTTAGTGGCTTCACAAGAAAACTCGATGTTATCGAGTGGTAAGCTGCTTAGAAATGCGGTGCTGATTAACCTGACTAACCCAAAATCTATCGTGTTTTTGGTGGCACTGTTCCCTCAATTTATCGATCCAACACAGCCGCAAGCACCGCAACTGTTAGTGCTCGGTGTTACAACGGTATTTATTGATAGCGTTGTTATGTTGGGCTATACCTCATTAGCTTCACAAATGGGACGTTTTATCCGCTCAGATCGTATAATGGGTAAGATAAATAAAATCTTTGGTGGTATGTTCATGGGCTGCGGCGCATTGCTGGCTGCCGCCAAAGCCTAATCAAAGCAATAGAGTTATAGTTAAACCAATTAGAGTTATCAAGAAATGACCGCTACCTACGTTGCTCGACAACCTATCTTAAATCGTAACAAGAACACGCTTGGTTATGAGTTGCTGTTTCGTGACGGAGAAAGGAATGCTTATCCAGCGCATATTGAGTCTAACAGAGCAACTTATCGTCTGATTGTTGAGAACTTCTTGTCGGTCGGGCTTAACCCTTCGATCCCATCTTCACGTTGCTTTATTAACTTCCCGTATCAAAGCCTGATTCGTCGGCTGCCTTTGAGCTTGCCGAAAGACAAGGTGGTGGTTGAGATCCTTGAAACCTGCCAACCGACCGACGAGTTATTAGAAGCAGTTAAAGAGCTCTACCAAGCGGGGTACATGATTGCCCTAGATGACTTTACTTCGACGCCAGAATGGGAACGTTTCCTCAAATATACGCATATTGTTAAGCTCGATATCATGCAGATGGGTCTGGATGAGGCGTGTGATTTGGTCAAAGTTCATCAAGGGAAAAAGTTTAGCTTTCTTGCTGAACGAGTCGAAACCGAACAAGAGTACCAGCAAGCAAAAGAGGCGGGCTTTAAGTTCTTCCAAGGCTATTTCTTTAGCAAACCGGAAATCATCAAGACCAAATACATCAGCCCAGAGCAAGTGATTGCCATGGAACTGTTCCAGGAAGTGTGCAAGCCAGATGTCGACTTTCAACGTGTCGAGAGCATCGTCGCGAAAGATGTCGCCTTGTCTTATAAGCTACTGCGCTTTGTGAACACCATGTCGCCTCGTCTAGAGGTAACCATCTCTTCATTCCGTCAGGCTTTGGTGTATCTAGGGCAAGAGAAACTGAAAATGTTTGTCTCGCTGGCGGTGGCGTCTTACGTCTCGGATAAAAAACCGAAAGAGTTGTATGGTTTGTCTTTGCAGCGTGCACAGTTTTGCCAGCGTATGTCTCGTTATCAGGCATTTGAAGGACATACCGAGCAAGCCTTTATGATTGGTTTGTTCTCGTTGCTGGATGCATTGCTCGACCTATCGTTAGAGAATTTAGTTGAGCAACTGCCTTTGTGTAAAAGTATCAAGGTGGCTCTACTTCGTCGAGAAGGGCCATATGGTACCTTGCTCGCGCTTGAAGAGAGCTTTGAGCATGCCGATTGGCAACAAATTGATGAGCACTGCGCTGATTTAGGATTAAGCGTGGATCAGGTCAAAACGGAGCTTACTGAAGCTCGGCGCTGGAGCCATCCCGTTACTAACCAGCTCTGATTTCCTTTTGTTAAACTTTAATGACAATTGAAACGCACGCCTTGACGTGCGTTTTTTTATAGTTAATATATACGCATATCCATATATGAGTATGTAATTATGCTTCCTCACCAATTTTTTAAATTACTGTCTGATGAAACGCGAGTGCGTTGCTTAATGTTGATTGTGCGCCAAGAGTGCCTTTCTGTTGGTGAGTTGACTCAGGCATTGCAAGAAAGTCAGCCAAAGATTTCCCGTCACCTAGCGCAGTTGCGCTCAAATGGCATTTTGACGGATGTTCGCCAAGGGCAGTGGGTGTTTTATCGCCTGTCACAAGATTTACCGGGTTGGATGCTAAAGTTAATTGATGACCTTATCGCATCGAACTGTTTGAAAGCTGAATATCAACAAGACACTGAGCGTTTAGAAGCAATAACTTTACGCCCTCAATGTTGCGTTTAAATACATTAAAACTTAATGCCGAAATAGTTGGAGTTGCAGCTAGGCGACAAGTGAACTTATCCCTATGAGCATAGTGGCTCTATGTAATTAGGGCGGCCGGCGCTCCGGTAAGTGAACGTAGTCAACAACGCTGCGGCTTCAAATATGAAGGCAATTAACTGAGAGAACAGAAAATGACAGTCAAAGTAGGTATTAATGGTTTTGGTCGTATCGGCCGTCTAGCACTTCGCGCAGCATTCGATTGGGATGAGCTAGAATTTGTTCAAATTAATGATGTAGCGGGCGACACAACAACACTGGCCCACCTTCTAGAATTTGATTCAGTTCAAGGTCGCTTTCACCACGAAGTAACTGCAGAAGGCGATGAGATGATCATTAATGGCCAGCGCATCAAGACCACACAAGAGCGCGACATCGATGCGATCGACTGGTCTGGTTGTGATGTGGTTATCGAAGCGACAGGTGTTCACCGTAAGACCTCTTTCCTAAACAAATACCTAGAGCAGGGCGTGAAACGTGTTGTGGTATCGGCGCCAGTGAAAGAAGAAGGCATCGCAAACATCGTTGTTGGTGTGAATGACAATATCTTCGACCCTGCGGTACACAAAATCGTAACGGCAGCGTCTTGTACAACGAACTGTCTCGCGCCAGTGGTTAAGGTGATCAACGAGAAGCTTGGTATCGAGAACGCAGCCTTCACCACGATTCACGATTTAACTAACACGCAAACTATTCTTGATGCGCCGCACAAAGACTTACGCCGCGCACGTGCATGTGGCATGAGTCTTATCCCAACAACGACGGGCAGCGCCAAAGCGATTGTTGAGATCTTCCCTGAGCTAGAAAACCGCATCAACGGCCACGCAGTTCGTGTACCGCTAGCGAACGCTTCTCTGACAGACATCATCTTCGAAGTGAAGCAAGACACCACGGCAGAAGAAGTTAACGCGATGCTGAAAGAAGCGTCTCAGAATGAACTAAAAGGCATTCTTGGCTTTGAAGAGCGTCCACTGGTTTCTATCGATTACAAAGGCGACCAACGCTCAACAATCGTGGATGCACTATCAACGATGTTGGTCGGTAAGCGCATGGTTAAGATCTACGCTTGGTACGACAATGAGATGGGTTACGCAACACGTACCGCTGAGCTTGTTCGTACCGTTGGCCTTGCTTAATAAGAATCTGGAGAAGATATAATGACACATCCAACATGGGAACTAGAAGTAGAGACTGGCGCACTAGTTCTAACACCATGCCCTGGCACGAAAGACGCTGACCTAGATACATCACTGGCTCAGCTAAAAGAGCAAGGCGTTGAAGCTATCGTGACAGCACTTGATGACCATGAGCTTGCAAGCAAAGACGTGGCGGCACTTGGTGAAAAAACACGAGCGTTAGGTATGCAATGGTTCCAGATCGAAATTGAAGACGACTGTGCACCGGGTGCTGGTTTTGCTGCGAAGTGGCAAGCGGCTAGCCCTGAGCTACATAACATCGTCGATAACGGTGGCAAGGTTGCAATGCATTGTATGGGCGGCTCTGGTCGCACTGGTTTGTTCGCAGCTCACCTACTGTTAGAAAAAGGCTGGGATTTGAGCAAGGTAGTTCAAGAGGTGCAGGCACTGCGTCCAGGTGCCTTCACTAAACCTATCCAGGTTGAATACATTAATGGCGTAGCGAATAGCTAATAGTCATCAGTGTTAGACAGGGAGCTTTTGGTATCTGGAGTGTTGAACTTATCATGATCCAAAAGCTCTTTTTGTTTAGATTGCAGAGATAGCGTTATGTTTTCAAATCTAAGTAAGAGCGTTCGCCAATACATGTTGGTGACTTTTAACTACTGGAACTTCACCATTACTGATGGTGCACTTCGCATGTTGGTGGTTCTGTATTTTTACGACCTTGGCTACAGTTCGTTAGAAATCGCCTCACTATTCCTTTTCTATGAATTCTTTGGTGTGGTGACTAACCTAATCGGTGGCTGGTTAGGGGCGCGTCTTGGCCTCAATAAGACCATGAACATTGGGTTAGGCATGCAAGTCGTCGCCTTGGGTATGCTCGCGGTGCCAACGGCAATGCTGACCATTCCTTGGGTCATGGCGGCGCAAGCCTTGTCTGGTATCGCTAAAGACCTCAATAAGATGAGTGCCAAGAGCTCAATTAAGACTCTGGTTCCTGATGAACAACAAGGCGCGCTTTATAAGTGGATTGCGATTCTGACCGGATCTAAGAATGCGCTTAAAGGGGCAGGCTTCTTTATTGGTGGTTTACTGCTTTCAACGATTGGCTTCCAATACGCGGTGCTCGCGATGGCAGCCGTGTTGGCATTGGTCTTCGTTGGCAGTGTGTTGAGCTTAGAAGCGGACATGGGCAAAGCGAAAACCAAGCCTAAGTTCAAACAGATCTTCTCTAAGTCTGAATCTATCAACATCTTATCTGCAGCGCGTATGTTCCTGTTTGGTGCGCGTGATGTGTGGTTTGTAATTGCTTTGCCGATTTACCTAGGCAGTGTGTTTGGTTGGGATCATTCATGGGTTGGTGGTTTCTTAGCTGCTTGGACTATCGCTTATGGCTTTGTACAGGGCATAGCGCCGAAGATTACTGGTAAAGCTCAAGGTAAGGTGCCAGATGGCCATGCCGCGCTGTTATGGGCTAGTGCGCTGGCTATAGTGACCGCTGCTATCGCTTATGCGGTACAGATTGGTTGGCAACCAGAGCTCGTTATCGTGGGTGGTTTGATGGTATTTGGTGCCATCTTTGCGGTGAACTCATCACTTCACTCATATTTGATAGTGAGTTATGCGAAAGGCGATGGCGTTTCTCTTGATGTCGGTTTCTACTACATGGCAAACGCGATGGGCCGTTTGATTGGCACGATATTGTCGGGCTTGGTATTCCAAATGGCAGGTTTGTCTGCGTGTCTGTGGGTTTCCTTCGCATTCTTGGCGATAACGACGGTGATCTCTCTGCGTTTACCGAAAGTGCCGCAAATTTCAGCGGCATAAGCTTCAGCCACATGAGCCTCATTTGTGAGAGCTCAAGTCGCAGAAGCTAGAGTCGTATGAGCTAAATTCGCGATAAGTATCTCCTTTAACACTAAGCTGACTTGGTATTTATTCCGGTCAGCTTTTTTATTGCTATAGTAGAATGATTGAATATTAATCAGGCATTTACATGAAGCAGCGAATTCTCTTTTTTGATTTAGCACGATGTGTCGCGGCCGTAGCGGTTATCGCGATTCATGTTTTGGCGCCTTATCGCAATGAGTTGGGCACTATTCCTTTCGGTGAATGGCTTACTGCCATTACGGTAAACGGTTTCAGCCGCTGGGCAGTACCTGTGTTCATTTTGATTACTGGCGCACTGATGCTCAGTGATCAGCGCCCGTTTGACGCCAAATACTACCTCAAGCGTCGTTTGGGCAAGGTACTGATACCTTTCATTGTCTGGTCGCTTTTCTATACCTATCTGTCGGGCTGGTCGGCAATGGGCTTTGATGCCGACGTCAGTTGGGACGTGTTGCTTAATAGCTACCATAATTACACCTATTACCATCTTGGTTTCTTCTATTACTTCATCCCACTCTATTTTGTGATTCCGTTCTTACAAATCATGGTAAGAAAGCACGGTGATAGATCGGTCTATGCCTTTACGGCGGTATGGTTATTTACAACGTTATTGTTCTTACTGAAAATCGATGGCCCTTGGAGCCATGAACTGTGGTTGTACACCGGTTACTTACCATTGGGTTACTTGCTGTATAAGATTGTGCCACTTAACAAGATGACAGTTGGCGTGAGTGTGTTACTGGGTGGGCTCGCGTTGCTAACCACGGTTTACATGGTGGTTAATGCAAGTTTGGTAGCAGAGGAATACACGGTAGGGCGCTGGCTATCTTACAAGACGTTGAATACCGTATTAGCCGCGAGCATGGTGTTCATGGTATGCCGTTACTATGGTGAAGGCTTGTCTGAGAAGAGTAACCAAGTAGTTGGCTTTATCAGTAAGCACAGCTTAGGTATTTACCTGCTGCATCCTATTTTCTTGTGGCCAATGAAAGAGTTCGGTTGGTACCAAGGACATCCGGCATGGGTTATTCCATTATGGATTGTGATCAGCGGAGCTGGCGCGTTATGGATGAGCTGGTTGGTGTCTAAATCAGAGAAAACGCGTTGGTTATTGCCTTAGCGGTGACTGCTAAGGCTTTCTGATGGATTACTTAAGGGGAACAGTTGAAGCGGCTGACGTTTAGCGCTTCAACGCAAAGTGTAAGAACTTATCGCCTTGGTAGGTTAAGGTTCCTTTGTCGCCAGGGTTAAGGGCGTGGAAATAGTGGATGCCGACTTGGAATTCTCGCTTCGGACCAACCACACCACGTTGAACGTAAATCCAGTACTCTTGATCTTCTTGGCCCGGTTCTGCGTCAGGAAGGTCGATGGATTGTTTGTCTAACACCGTGACATTCACTTTCTTCTCTGGCGCATTTTCACCTTGCGAGTGTTTTCGATAGAAACCAATAAATACCCAAGCCGCTAGAGCAGCGAGAGCAAAGATGGCAAAAAAGAGTGAATTAGGCATATAACCTCCATGTAGTCGTGATGGTTATTCTAGTCTTTCAGGCAATAGGGATATGTGTTTAAAGCCGTTATTCGTGAACTGTTGTAAGCCAAGCTGATTATTTTTCGGCAGACATCACATTTAATGGTCAGTTTGGGATAAAGCATTGTTATTTATTGTCTCTTTCTCTCGTAAATAACAGTGATTTTGTATAAGAATAGGGAAATGCTCGACTAGAATTATAGTGTGGAGTGGGAGGGCCAAGATGACCGATATTGAAAAAGTGGTGACAAGAACTCGCAATATAGAGAAATTATTGAGGCTTCAATATCATGCCGAAGGCGAAGGATTGCATGAGCTTGTAACAAGCTGTGAAGAAAGGCTACCGCACGATATGGTGAGCAAGCTGCGCTATATCGCAACGTGTCGTAATAAGGTAGTCAATGAACATGAGGCTAAGTTGGAAGACCAACATAAGTTCATCATGATGTGTAACGACTGCGAGAAGGAGCTGACTCCACGTAGTGGTCGTTTTATCTGGCGAGTTGCGATCTTACTGATGATGGCAATGACTTTAGCTGCCGCAGGTTTCTATTATGCGAACTGGGATGTGCTAACACTGCATCTGTTTTCGAAGTGAAAAAATTGAACAAAAAAAGGGACGCTCATGGCGTCCCTTTTTTTATCTGTAACTTGCTTAGTACATCATCGGTAGTGTCATTAGACCTACAACTACCGCGATCATTACAAGTCCTTGTCTTTGCGAAGATGAAATCATAACACTACTCCTAAATTTGGTTGTCTCTCGCTATGTTTTAAAGAATAGCACTACTTATGGCTTTAGATCAAGAATTACTTTCGAAAGCTTTAAAAGTAGTAGAAAACTATGAGTTTTTGGCTTGTTTGGCAGTGTTTAACTGTGTTTTATGGTGTGTTCTTATTTTGTTCGTTGTGATTTATGTTTGTTCTAATTTGATTTAACTTGTTGTTTTGTAATGGTTGTTTTGTGTGATTTATATTGTTAAAGGTTGTTAAACTGTATTAATAGGGGCTGGTGGTGGCTAGGTTTGTTTTGGTTGGTTTTTTAAGTTTTCGACTTGGTTTTTGTGGCGGTTTTTACCGGGGGCTTGAAATAACCTGACAAAACTGGGATTTAAAAAAGAAAACTGACTACTTTACAAGTCTAGGCTTGGTTGGCGTTTTTATTTCCTTATTAATCTTGAGTTTCTTTGTTTAAGTTATTGTTATTGTTTGATTTAAAGATGGTTATTTTAATTTTTAAAGTGTGGTATTTGACGGAATTAGGCCGATTTTGGTGGAGCCGATAGGTTAGAATTGGCCAAAACTCAAGTATGGCGACTCTAATGCCAGTTTGAATGGGTTTTATGATGATTCGTTCTAGTTTTAAACGAATGGCCATTGTCATAGTGGTAATTGTTACGACTTCAATCTGAAGAGACTCTTTTTAGTGGAAGCGTAATCAAGATCCAATTTTGAGGCGCTGAGGCTTTACATCAACACTCGTGTGCCTAGACTGGCGACGATTTAAAGCAATAGGGCAAATGGTATGTGGAGTTGGTTGGCGGTTTCCTTGTCTGGTATCGGAGCAATAGCAGGAACGAAACATGGACATATCGGTCAGGCCTTATCGTATAAGGTTTTTACTTATGTATTATTAGCGACTATTGCTTTAACTCAATCTGTCGTTGCTGATTTTACCTATTGGATCGTTGCTGGGTTGGCGGTCTCTGCGATCGCAGATGTCCTGCATACTGTTACTCAAAAACGTCCTCTGCATTTTGTTTGCTTCTTGTTAGCTCAGCTCTGTTACAGCAAAGCATTTTGGTTACAGCTATCAGGAGAAATGGTCTGGTGGTTGTTCGCGCTGCTGTTGGCGGCTTGTGTCGTTGCTTTCTTCTTGCTTCTGCCTCGTTTAGACAAACTCGTCTTTCCTGTGGTCATCATGGGTATCGTGCTTATTCAGCTTGCATGGGCTTCTGGTGAGCTCTGGTTGCTTGATCCTCAACTGTCGCATGCGGTGGGTTTTGCCGGTTGTGCCGTGTTGCTGCTTTCAGCATTGGCGTACGCGTTAAATTTCTATCGTAGCCCAATTAAGGGTGCCTACTTTTGGGTGACGGGCAGTTACTTTCTGGCGCACGCTCTCATTGTTGCCTCCCTTACCATTTAGGGTAGAGCTCGCTTAACCCTGAGCTACATCAAGGCAGCTCAGATGAAAGTAGGTACTCTACGTCTAGTTCATTAAACATGAGATAGAGTTATGACTACCGAAATTCATGCACACAACGTTTTAAACCTACTGAGTGAAAAGCCACTGACTCGTGAAGAGTTGACGCAAGAACTCGCTCAAACTTATGGCGCAGAAGCGCGTTTTCATACGTGTAAGCTGAACGGTCTGGATTTAGATGGATTGCTGAAGTTTTTCCTGAAGATGGAAAAGGTCGTGGTTATTGATGACAAGCTTTGCACTAATCGCGAACGTGTGTGTAACCACTAATTTCCAGTGACTTGGTTTTTAGAGCCTTTTGGCTTTTATAGATAAGAAGAGTGGATGCGACGTTTCGGCTTCACTCTTTAAATTCTCTTTTCTCCTTTCTACCTTTTCTATTTGCTCTCGCAAAATTTCCTTCTAATTACATAAGTTAATCCTTTTATTACTGCGTTCGAAAATCAATGTTGAGGCTGCTATACTCCGCGCACTTACGCTTTTCGAGACAAACTTATGGAAATTTTATCTGCAGCAACCATGCTGTTTCTTATTATGGACCCGCTTGGCAATCTACCAATCGTGCTCTCTATCCTTAAGCATATTGATCCGAAGCGTCGCCGTATTGTTCTTGTTCGTGAACTGATGTTTGCGCTGATTATCCTGCTGTTGTTCTTGTTTGCTGGTCAAAGCATCATGAACTTCCTGCACGTGCAGCCTGAAACCTTGAGTATCTCAGGCGGTATTATTCTATTCATCATCGCGATTAAGATGATTTTCCCAAGTGCGGGTAGTATTACTGGCCTCGCGGCGGGTGAAGAACCGTTTATTGTGCCGATGGCGATCCCAATGATTGCTGGCCCTTCAGTGATTGCGGCATTGATTCTGTTGTCGACACAGCACCCTGACAACATGTTAGAGCTTTCAGGCGCAGTGATGCTGGCTTGGGGCGCAACCTTCTTTATTCTGATGTTTAATGGCTTCTTCCTGCGAGTGCTGGGTGAGAGAGGCCTTAAAGCCATCGAACGCTTGATGGGCTTGTTGCTGGTTATGTTGTCGACGCAAATGTTCCTCGATGGTGTGAAAGGCTACATGGGCTAACATCAATATCATTACTGAATAAAAAAACGCCGCTCAAATGAGCGGCGTTTTTGTCTCTACTGTTTCTGTCAATGTTTTTTGTAGCTAAGCTTTTTATATCTGGGCTTAAGCTCGATTACATCATGTGTTTGCGTCGGATATCGAGTAAGGCGAAGACACCGAAAATCAATATTGACCACTTCTCCCAACGTGACATCTCGATCTTATCGCCGAATGCACCGATGAAAATCAGCATCTGCAGGCCGTGCATGAAGAACAAGAATGCTGTCATGATATAAAGCGCAATCGCAGCATTACCCGGAAACGGGTAGAAAATATTTACGATTAAGATAAACCAAACAAAGGCGATGGCTGCTTTTGCTAGTGGAAGCAAGAACTTCATTCAATAACTCCTATTCTTCAGTGATTCGATTGAACAGTCGGTAGCTTGACTGTCCGGTGGTCTTATCGCGATGCAATTCCCAGTTCTCTGGCATAGCTTCGAGTTTCAGTTCTTTCTCTGTCTCGACGTAAATGATGGCATTGTCTGCAAGCCAACCGTTACTCTCAAGCAGTTGTACTGTTTCTGCAAGTAAGCCTTTGCGAAATGGTGGATCAAGGAAAACCATATCGTAAGGCGTACCTGGCTTTTTAAGGAAAGAGATAGCATCAGTATTCACGACATTGATGTTGTCTGCTTTGAGCTCTTTCGCGTTATCAGAAAGCTGTTTAGCCGCCTTTTGATTCATTTCGAGCAGTGTCACCATTTTTGCTTGGCGAGAAGCGGCTTCAAAACCTAGACCGCCAGAACCGGCAAATACATCCAAGCAAGTTGAATGTGGGATATCTTGAGCCACCCAGTTAAAGAGTGTTTCTTTTACTCGGTCAATGGTTGGGCGTAATCCTTCTAAATCATGAACAGGCAGCTTTCTACCTCTCCATGAGCCACTAATAATTCGAACAAAGCCTCCGGATGGCTTTTTTTGTGATGTGTTTTGCTGGCGACGTCTTACCATAGATTTTTTGACCGCTAATAAAGTGATACTATACCGAGCCCAATTTAAGTGGGTTCGTGTATTAAATAAATTTGCAATGACAAAGTGTATCAAGCTAAAAGCAAACTTATCACTGCTTTGTCATTTTTCTTTACTATTCGTTTGTACAAGCTTGTATTGTATAACAATAGCAAAGAGTCGACGTGTATTAAGTCAATACAGCTAATTAGTAGATCTAGGAAACTCCTCTGATGACGGAAAAAAAGAAGCGCGGATTATTATCGTGGCTTGGTTTTGGTGAAGAAGAACAAAGCCCAAAAACTCAGAATGAAGCGAACGTAGAAAGCGTTGAAGATCAAACTGAAGTTGAATCACAAGTTGAGGCTGAACAGGTCGCGACTGAAGCTGAACAAGCTAAGCCAACTGAACCTGAGCAAGCGCTTGAAGAAGCTCAACAAGAGCAGCAACCTGTCGCAGCAGAAGCAGAAGCAGAAGCAGAAGCAGAAGCAGAACAGGAAGAAGTGATTGCTTCTCCAGCTAAGGTTGAAGAAGTTCAAGAAAAGCCGACAGAAAGCTTCTTTGCTCGCCTTAAGCGCAGCCTAAGCCGCACTAAAGCAAACATCGGTGCGGGTTTCTTTGGTCTGTTCAAAGGCAAGCAAATCGATGAAGATCTGTTTGAAGAGCTAGAAGAGCAACTTCTGATCGCTGACGTCGGTATGAATACCACCGTTAAGATCATTGAAAACCTGACAGAAAAAGCATCTCGCAATGACCTAAAAGACGGTGAAGCACTTTATGGTCTGCTCAAAGAAGAGATGGCAGACATCTTAAGCCAAGTGGAACAGCCACTGGTTGTTGATACCACTAAAACACCTTACGTTATCTTAATGGTGGGTGTGAACGGTGTCGGTAAGACAACTACGATCGGTAAGTTGGCGAAACAATTCCAAAATGAAGGTAAGAAAGTGATGCTAGCAGCGGGTGATACCTTCCGTGCAGCAGCCGTTGAACAGCTTCAGGTTTGGGGTCAGCGTAACGATGTGCCAGTTATCGCTCAGCACACAGGTGCGGACAGTGCGTCAGTTATCTACGATGCAATTGAAGCGGCGAAAGCACGTGGCGTTGACGTAGTGATTGCCGATACAGCCGGTCGTTTGCAGAACAAGAGCAACCTAATGGAAGAGTTACGCAAGATTGTTCGCGTAATGAAGAAGATTGATGACTCTGCACCGCACGAAATCATGCTAACGCTTGACGCAGGTACAGGTCAGAACGCTATCAGCCAAGCAAAACTATTCAGTGAAGTTGCACCGGTAACGGGTATTACGCTAACTAAACTTGACGGTACGGCGAAAGGTGGTGTGATTTTCTCAATTGCAGACCAGTTCCAGATTCCAATTCGCTACATTGGTGTTGGTGAAGGCATTGACGACTTACGTCCATTCGAGTCAAAAGACTTTATTGAAGCGCTATTTAGCCGCGAAGAGTAACGCGAGTAGCAAAGTGGTTTATCCTTAACCTGCTACCGTTTTAAATTTGATATTAGTGATCGTAAGAGGAATTTTCGGTGATCAAATTTCAGCAAGTGAGTAAAGCCTACCGAGGCGGACGCCAAGCGCTCCAAAAAGTGGACTTTCACCTCAAACGTGGAGAGATGGCATTTTTAGGCGGGCACTCCGGTGCTGGTAAAAGTACCTTGCTGAAGTTGATCTGCGCCATCGAGCGTCCAACCGATGGACGCGTCTGGTTCAACGATCACGATATCACTCGTATCCCAGCCAAAGACATTCCTTTCTTACGCCGTAATATTGGGATTGTTTTTCAAGACCATCGCCTGCTGATGGACCGTTCGATTTTCGATAACGTCGCTCTGCCTATGCGTATTGAATCTATTTCTGAAAACGAAATAAAACGCCGAGTCAGTGCTGCGTTGGATAAAACCGGTTTATTAGATAAAGCCCGTTGCTTGCCAAGCCAACTTTCGGGTGGTGAACAACAACGCGTGGGTATTGCTCGCGCCGTGGTTAACCGCCCAACTCTGCTTTTAGCCGATGAGCCTACTGGTAACCTAGACCCTGAATTATCTAACCGTGTATTGCGATTATTTGAAGAGTTCAACCGTGCGGGTGTGACGATCATCCTAGCGACGCACGACATCGGGTTAGTGAACACTCGCCCTCAGTACCGCCATCTTGAATTAAACCAAGGGTTTTTGAGTGAGGTTGAAGACTATGGCCGCGAATAAGCGCATCAAAAAACCTCAATCTAATCGAGCAGCAAACCGCGCTTCAAGCGACGGCTTCTTTGTTGTTCACTGGAAACAAGCCAAGTCATCGTTCTCGCAAATGTGGCAGCGCCCGTTAGGCAACTTGCTGACCCTTGCGGTGATCTCTATGGCGTTGGCGATGCCTGCTTGTTTGTACCTATTGGGTAAAAATGTGGGTGAAGTAGCACAAGATGTCACTAGCCCGTCACAAATAAGTGCTTATGTAGAGGATGGTATTCCTGAGCCACGAGTAATGGTGCTTAAGGATGAAATCGAAAGTTGGGATCAAGTTGAGCTAGTGGAGTACATTTCTCCGCAGCAAGGACTTGCAGACCTCAGCCAATATTCTGGTTTTGAAGACGCCCTAACCATTCTCGACGATTACTCACTGCCAGGGGTGCTGGTGATTACGCCAAGCGTACACAGCGATACCCTAATCAAAGAACTGGCAGGCACAGTTAAACAACAAGAATTAGTGACCGATGTTCGCCTAGACGAAGATTGGTTAGCGCGATTAGATGCGATCAAAGCATTAGCAGCGGTCATCGTGATTACCTTAACGGTATTGATGTTGGGCGCGGTATTTCTGATTATCGGCAATACACTACGATTTAATGTGTTGGCGCATAAAGAAGAGATTCAAACCATGAAGCTGATTGGTGCTACCGACAGCTACATTCTTCGACCATACCTTTATGCTGGGATGTGGTTTGGCGTTTTGGGTTCGATTAGCGCTTGGGTAATGACGGCATTGATTACCGTATTGCTGAACAGCGCAGTGGATGACTTGGCTCAGCTATACGACAGCCACTTCCGTTTAATTGGCCTGAGTTGGGATGAATCTTTACTGCTTTTGATCGTCGGAACCCTGCTTGGTAGTGTGGCTGCGAAGCTTTCTGCACAGCGTCACCTAAAAGAAATTGAACCAGTTTAGGTGAATAGAGTCATATTTATACGAAAAATAGGCAGTTCTTAACCAGTTTTTGCCTTGTATAGACGAATTGATTATGCATAATTACTTCCCCCTCCTTGAAACCTGTTCATTTTAGGTTCAAGATTGTCGGGTTTTAATAGATGTATTACTCCAGATCAGAGATTGATGAGGAACCGAATGGCAAACCAAGCGTATCAAATGGCTTTAGTCACACAAGATAGTTTAGATAGCTATATCCGCTCAGCGAACAGCTACCCTATGCTGACTCCTGAAGAGGAACGTGGACTTGCAGAGCGATTACATTACAAAGGTGAGATCGACGCTGCGAAAGGCTTGATCCTTTCCCACCTAAGATTCGTGGTGCACGTTGCAAGAGGCTACTCTGGCTACGGGCTACCAATGGCTGATCTCGTCCAAGAAGGTAACATTGGCTTGATGAAGGCTGTTAAGCGCTTCAATCCAGAAGTTGGTGTTCGTCTCGTCTCGTTTGCTGTTCACTGGATCAAAGCTGAAATCCATGAATACGTTCTACGTAACTGGCGTATCGTTAAAATTGCGACCACTAAGGCACAGCGTAAACTGTTCTTTAACCTTCGTAAGTCTAAAAAGCGTTTAGGTTGGTTCAATAACGGTGAAGTTGAGACGGTTGCTCGTGAACTGGGTGTTGAGCCTTCAGAAGTTCGTGAGATGGAATCTCGCTTAGCGGCACAAGATGCGACGTTTGAAGCGCCTATGGACGATGACGATGGCGGTTCTGCTTACACTGCTCCAGTTTACTACCTAGAAGACAAAGCGTCAGACGTTGCTGAGACGGTTGAAGCGGCTAACTGGGAGTCACACACCAATAATCGCCTAGGGCTAGCACTAGCAAGCTTAGACGAGCGTAGCCAACACATTGTTCGCTCACGTTGGTTAGACGACAACAAGGCAACACTGCAAGACTTAGCGGATACCTACAGTATCTCTGCTGAGCGTGTTCGCCAGTTAGAAAAGAATGCGATGAAGAAATTGAAACAAGCCGTTGGTGATTTCTAATAGCATCTAGTTTCTATTAGCTTCTACCTTCTAATAGTAGAGCTAACAAATAGCTGAATTTTGAAAAGGCCGAGATCGAGAGATCTCGGCCTTTTTGTTTTGGATCGATTTCTCAACTTTTGCGATCGAAATTTGCAAAATGATTTTGTGGATAACTCTGTGAGAAGTTTATTCGCCAGCTGTCTAAAAGCAGGGTGTAGTAAGGCTTTGACTGGGTTTTTCGAGTGGGGATATGTTTCAGTTAACCCACAGTTAGATCAGGATCATTACTACATGTTGTGGATCTATTTTTGAAAAGGCACTTTATTCACGCAATTCACAGATTTATCCACAAATGGTGTAAAAGTGATCGCTGGTGGATAACCTTATTAAGTGGATGTGAATGTTAGCCTTGGGATAGGTTACAATGGCAGCAAAGTAAATCAGTATAAAAAGAGAAAGTCATGGACCAGTTTAAACATATCGATGTTAAAGGCGCTCAAGCGCTCATCGAACAAGGCGAAGCTCGACTTGTCGATATACGTGACCCGCAATCTTTTGCGGTTGCCCACCCCAAAACAGCCTACCACCTGACTAATGATACGATGGTGTCGTTCATGGATGAGGTTGAGTTCGAACAACCTATCTTAGTGATGTGCTACCACGGCATCAGTAGCCAAGGTGCGGCACAATATTTAGTGAACCAAGGCTTTGAAGAGGTATATAGTGTTGATGGTGGTTTCGAAGCTTGGCATCGTGCTGAACTTCCAGTGATCGCAGGTTAATTACTTTCATCACCTGAACCGCTTCAAGCATCCCTCATAGAATGAATAGGAAGTAACAATGATTAGATTGATGGTGTTAGACAATCCACGTCTTGCTCAAGCATTTATTGATTATATGGCCTCTCGTCAGATCCCTATTCAGATGTCTCCAGAGGGAGAAGGGCGTTTTGCTCTTTGGCTTCTTGACGGCCAATTTCAGGTTGAAACCGAAGCTGAGTTGAATCGTTTTCTGGCTGAACTCAATCATAAGCGCTATCAAGCGGCGTCTTGGGACATGGCTGAGACCAGAAAGAGCAACTTCCATTACCACACGCCAAGCTTCATGGGCATGATCAAAGCCAAAGCAGGCCCTGTGACACTAAGCCTGATGTTGGTGTGTGTGGTGATTTTTGCGCTGCAACAGATCGGTTTTGGCCAAGCTATTTTTAATGCCCTGCATTTCCCAGCGGTGGATGGACAGCAATGGCAGCTGTGGCGTTGGTTGAGTCATGCCGTTCTGCATTTCTCTGTTATGCACATCGCATTTAATATTTTGTGGTGGTGGCAACTAGGTGGGGACATTGAGAAGAAGCTAGGCAGCCTCAAGCTACTTCAGATCTTTGTTGTCTCTTCTGCGCTTTCAGGTGCTGGGCAGTATTGGGTTGAAGGGGCGAACTTCGGTGGTTTGTCTGGTGTTGTGTATGCTTTGGTTGGTTACTTATGGGTGGTCGGTGCGAAGGCGCCACAGCTTGGTTTGGGTATCCCAAGACAGATTGTCGGTTTTATGTTGGTGTGGTTGGTACTTGGGTACATGCAGCCATTTATGGCTATCGC
>NZ_AJZD02000344.1 GCF_000272105.2 Vibrio splendidus 12E03 | reverse complement strand
GTACCTGAACTCGAATTAGGAAACAAAGCCAAGAAAAAGCTTCAGGGGCACGATCTGATCGCCCTGAACTATTACGTCTTATTAGTGACCTTCAACCAGGTGAAATTGTTGTCGCTGAAAAGATAGATAGGATTAGCCGCCTTCCACTTCCTGAGGCTGAAAAACTCGTTGATTCTATTCGTGATAAAGGCGCCAAGTTAAGTGTGCCAGGTCTTGTTGACCTAACGGAGCTGATACCTGATTCAGACGGAGTAACCAAAATTGTGATTGAATCAGTTCAAGAGCTTTTGCTTAAGTTGGCATTATAAATGGCAAGGGATGATTACGAGACAAGGAAAGAAAGGCAACGACAAGGTATTGAATTGGCTAAAGAGCGCGGTAAGTACAAGGGGCGTCAAGCTAATACCGATATTCACCAACAAATTATAGCGCTTAGAAAATCAGGTATGACTATCAGTAAAGCAGCGTCAGTGACAGCTTGCAGCATCAGTCAGGTGAAGCGGATATGAGCTTTGTACAATCAAGGGAAGTTATAGACTCATCATGACAGTTATGGAAGGTATTGTCAGCCACCAACGCCACAAGACCTATCTCGATGTTTCCACCTTGATGATTTGGACTTAGAACTCATTTCTGAAAAACGTGGGGCTCATAATCGTTTGGGCTTTGCATTACAACTATCAACATTGCGTTTATTTAGGGTTGTTTATCAAACAGCCATTTGATGTACCAGACATAGTGCTTGAAACATTGGCAAAGCAATTAAATCTTAATGAGAAGGTGGACTATCAGCGCTATTTAGATGGTAGTCAACGGTGGCATCATGTTCAGCAAATACGAGAATATTACGGATACACTGACTTATCTGAAGGTAGGATTGTTTTCTACTTTTGTCGTTGGTTATATGCCTTATGCTGGAGTGGCATCGATCGCCCAAAAGTTTTGTTTGAAAAAGCTCAATATTGGCTCATCGCACACAAAGTTATACTTCCTGGACGTAGCACCTTAGAGCGATTCATCTCCAAACTTAGAGCAAGAGTAGATAAGCGCATATGGCGGATCCTTGTTTCTGATCTTGCCCTTGAGCAACAAGAGCAATTGTTAAAATTATTACTCCCCCGTCCGAACCAAAGATTAAGTATTTTAGAAAAGCTGAGAACGTCGCCTGTTAATTCCAACAGTAAAACGATAAACAAGGAAATACAAAGGCTTATTGAAGTCAGAAAATATCATTTTCCTTGGCACTTCAAGAAAAACATTCCTACCGTTCGAATTAAATTGCTATCACGCTGCGCCTCTACAGCTAAAGTGGCAGCACTGAGACGTATGCGTCATCTGAAGAAACTGGCTATTTTACGAGCTCTGATGGCCAGCTTAGAAGCGTTAATTCAAGACGATATTCTGGTTGTTTTTGAGTCTATTATTCAAGAGATTTTTAATAACGCCGATCATACCTATAAACAGAATCGCCAACGAAATCTTAAGGATATGGATGGTGCGGCCTTACAACTAGCGAAGCTAGGTCAGCTCGTTCTTGATGGCACGGTGCCCGAAAGTGAGCTTCGAGCGGCAATTTTTGCTCAGCTCTCACCACAACAAATATCAGGAGGCGTCAGTAAAGTAACAGAGCTAACACGCCTATACATTTAGTACCGTTGATAATGTCCTTAAAGCGCTGAAACGACGAGATATTTTTATTGAGCCAAGTTGGCGGTATGCTGATCCTCAAAAAGATCTGTTAACTGGTGACGAATGGCATCAAAGCAAGCCCATGATATGTCGAGCGCTTGGTATTTCAATGGATCCAGCAACAACACTACAAAACTTAGTGTCTAAACTGGACAGCACTTACCGAGCTGTCGCTCAAAGGTTTCATTTAAATCCTGATATTACGATAGAAGATGAACGCCTCAAGCTCACTCCGTTGGAGAAAGACGAAGAACCGCCTTCTCTAGAACAGCTTAGAAAGTTATTCAGTAAAAGGCTGCCTCGTATTGAGCTACCGGAATTGATATTGGAAGTGGCAAACAGAACACACTTCACAGAAGCTCTGACACATATCTCCGAAAAATCAGCAAGAGCAGACGATATTGATATTAGCTTATGCGCCGTGCTGATGGCAGAAGCTTGCAATACTGGCTTTGAACCATTGATTCAGCCAGATGTAAGAGCTTTAAAGAGAGATAGACTATCATGGGTATCCCAGAAACTACATTCGAGATGAAACGCTCACCAAAGCGAATACCATACTCTTCAATGCTTATAACGAACTGCCGATTGTCAAATCATGGGGTGATGGAACGATGGCCTCCGCAGATGGATTGAGGTTTATTGTTGCCGTAAAGACGCTTTATGCAGGTCCTAACCCCAAGTACTTTCCTCAAAGAAAAGGGGTAACTTGGAATAATCTCTTGTCAGATAAATTAGTTGGTTTAAATGATATTCCCGTACCGGGAACGTTGAAAGACAGCCTAAGCTTATTAGCTTTAGTTCTTGAACAACAAACAGATATTCAACCTTCTGAAATTATGACGGATACAGGTTCCTACAGTGATGTTGTTTTTGGTTTGTTCCGATTACTAGGTTACCGATTTAGTCCGAGGCTTGCTGATTTGGGTGGTCAACGTTTATGGAGAGTTGACTCTGAAGCAGATTACGGAGAGCTTAATGCGGTATCTACCAACCGGATCAGGTTGAATAAGATTACGCCCCAATGGGAAGATATCTTACGTTTTATTGGCTCTCTTCAGTTGGGTAAGTTATCCGCCAGAGATGCGATGAGGGTTTTACAATCAGGTAGTAATCAAAGCTCTTTGGCTAAGGCTATTGCTGAGGTTGGACGAATAGACAAAACTATTCATCTTTTAACTTACATCGATGACATAGAAAAAAGGCGTATGATTCTAAAGCAGCGAAATAGGGTTGAAGGAAGACATAAGTTAGCCGGGGAGGTTTTTCATGGACGTCGTGGAGAAATGAGGCAGAAATACAGAGAGGGTCAGGAGGATCAACTGGGAGCTTTGGACTTATGCTCAATGTGATAGTGTATTGGAATGCCTTGTACATGCAGCAAGTGGTTGACCAACTTCAACAAGAAGGAGTGAAGATCGATTCAGAAGACTTAAGCCGAGCATTACCCTTACTTTTCAGTCACATAAACATGAATGGCAAGTACACGTTCACCATTCCGAAAGAAGTAAAAAACGGAGAGCTGAGACCATTGCGGGATGTACCACGGGACACTACCTTACCCTTATCATAGTTTTTCGTTCAGTTGCACCTTAGACCCCTGTTTCGACAGACGCACCTTTTAAGTGGGA
>NZ_AJZD02000343.1 GCF_000272105.2 Vibrio splendidus 12E03 | reverse complement strand
CTGGGTATGATCAACGTACTTGAGCACTACGGTGCACTGGACGCGGCTCGTAAACTGCTGACACCTCTGCTTCGCCCTCTGATGGGTATTCCGGGTAACTCAGGCTTGGCACTGATCGCGTCTTTGCAAAGTACCGATGCTGGCGCAGCGATGACACGTCAGCTGAAAGATGAAGGGCATCTCACTAAGCGCGAAACCGATGTGTTCACCATGTTCCAGTTTACGGCGGGTGCGGCGATCGTTAACTTTTTCTCTTCAGGTGCGGTTTTGTTCACTCTAACCGCGATGGATGGCTCTTTAGCGGTGACATCGTCAATTGGTTTGGCTGTCGCTGTGATGTTCATCTTTAAATTTGTCGGCGCGAACCTGTTCCGCATTTACCTCAATATAACTGAAGGCAAAGAAGACAAACCAAAATCAGACAAAGAACAAAAACTGGAAGAGGAAGTAGCATAATGAGCGAAGTTAAAGCAAAGAAACCAATGGTTACTGATATTTTCGTTGAAGGTGCTAAGAAAGGCTGGGTTATTGCAACTACCTCTACGGTACCAAATGTTCTGATGGCGTTTGTGATCATCAAGGCATTGCAGATTACGGGTGCGCTGGATTTGATGGGCAGTGTATTTGCTCCAATCATGGCGGTATTTGGTTTACCTGGCGAGGCGGCAGCAGTATTGATCGGTGCGTGGATGTCGATGGGTGGTGCAGTGGGCGTGGTTATCACGCTGTTTGACCAAGGTATTCTGAACGGCAACCATATCGCTATCTTGGCGCCAGCTATCTACTTGATGGGCTCTCAGGTGCAATATATGGGCCGTATTATGGGGCCAATTGGTACTGAAGGTCGCTACATCCCGGTGATGATCGCGATTTCGGTATTGAATGCGTTTGGTGCAATGTTCTTGATGAACATTATTTTGTAACGTGACTTTGAACGGTTAGCTGCGAATAGCTTTTAGACGTTACAAAAAAGGAAACCCCGTTTGGCTTTCACCAAACGGGGTCTATTCTTTTCGTAGCCATCCTGCTACTGCGCGTTACTTATCTTTCAATAGGTAACTGGTGCTCCCTGCATCGTTCCTTGACGTGGCTAAATCCTTTAACCTATCCAATTCATCGCCGTCCTAGCGGTGTCCTTGCAAACTCATCATCCTGATAAGCGACTCTATCCTAGAGTATAACTTCCTTGCTGATAACTCATCCTAAGTCATCAAATCTTCATCCTGAAGATACCTAATCCGTTAGGCTTTTTCCTGTTCCTGCCAACTCCCTGTCGACATGTGTATTAAACACTGCAGAGGCTTTACTCACAATCCACCTCAAGAAATAAATGTACCCACTGAGCGAAAGAAATATGCGTGGATTCATACAAAACAAGGGCTTGGGTTTGTATTTTACGAATTTTCTGCGAAGCTTGATTGTGATCTCTTACGTTCGGTGTGAGAGATCTCTTACAAGTGCTCGGGCGCGATTTTCATTTTATCTCGGCGGGTGTTGTCGAACAGATAACAAAGAACACTGAGTAAACACAAAATAATAGGGAAATATGATGGTTACAGCACTTTACGCAGCCTTGCTGACGGTCGTAATGATTTGGTTAGCAATAGAGGTGATCAAGCAAAGGCGAATCAATCTTGTTGCTCATGCTGATGGCGGTGTTGAGTCGTTACAGATAGCACGTTCGGCACAAAGTAACGCGATGGATTACATCCCAATCACCGTGATTTTGATGGGATTGTTAGAGATGAATGGTGCCGGTGTGTGGCTGATTCATGTCATTGGTGTAGCGTTTATTCTGGGGCGAGTGATTCATGCGAAAGGGATCTTAGCGAAGAACTTCAAAGGTCGAAAAGTGGGGATGGTGTTAACGCTTATCTGCATGATCTCTTTGATTGTCCTAAACTTAGCTTACCTACCTTTTGATAAAATGTTCTAGGGAGCATTATGGCGTTGCGCCTTCCACCTGCTTGGGCGATTGTCCTCGCAGGCTTGATACTCAACATCATGGCGATTGTCATGTCGAGCTTGGTGCTCGATAAAATTGAAGCTGAGAAAGCGGAATACAACGATCGCAAATTCGGCAATGTGTACTCAATACAGCTTGCTTGGAATACGATTGAAACCCTAGAGCGTAAGCGTGAAGCGATTCTGATTCACCTTGATAAACCAGAAACGGGGCAGCCTACCACTGTTCTTGATGAAGCACTGCGTGGGCAACTTAGGCGTTGGGTGAGTAGCGAAATGCCAAATATCTCTTTGTCTAACTTGCCGAAACTGATGATGCTGATAAACAGTGCTCAAGAGTCGCAACGAACTCGAATCGATGACTACTATTTGGATAACCTGACCTTGGTTGAGTTAATCCAAAGGCTTGATGAGAAAATGGCTTTCTATAAGAACATAGCCCTGTTTCTTCAAGTATTTGGCTTGGCGCTTATCTTAGCGCGCGATCTCGCTAGAAGACCTTAGTCTTTAACTTTATTTCCTCTATTTACTTGTCTACTTTACCGTTAGCGAGACTCACTTGGCAGGTTAGGATGCTGCTGGCCTTGGTACTTTGGTAACTGTTCTTTTAGTCCCTTAAACGTGCTCAGTGCACTGCCTATCGATAACTTGTTCATCAACCAATTCGGTAGGATGCCACCTGCGTTCGCATAAGCGGTGTAGGTGATGTAGGTATTGCCATTAGTCAGCGGTTGCAGCGTCCAAAGTGCATCCACATCGTAGATTCGAATGTACCCTGACTCTTTCGCTAAATAGTTCGACGCATCCTTTATCGATAAGACAAACTGCCCATCCTCGATGCTGTATTTTGAGTAGGTCACCATGTCTCGATCTCTAGCAGGCCATGGCGCTTTGAATTGGGTATAGACGATATTTTCATCCTCAGATATCTGCATCAAGACACGACTTTCCGACACGTTATCTATCCAGTTTTGCACGTTCTCGCTGTCTTCAAGCAACAACAGAAAACCGGAATAAGTGGTGGGCGTTTGCATTTGCGCTCGTATTTCGACCAAGCCTTCGCTGTGTGGCCTTTTATCAATCATGATGCCATCTTCACTTTTGACGAACTGCCATGGGTTGGCATAAGTCAGTGTCGGTAGGGCGCAGAGGCCAAGTACCAAAATCCTAGGTAATGTCATTATTCTTCCATAAAAAGAAAAGCTTATCTGCTAAGAGTATAGAATAGAAATGGACTTAGTAGGTGTTGCCAATCGCTTTGGGTTGACCTCTTTGGGGAAAATCCCAATGAAAACGGAAGCGTTCGGTCGCTTCCGTTTTTATTAATGGGCAATGGATAAAAGTTAAAGTTACTAGGCTAAAATTTGTAGACTAAAGCTTATAGGCTTCTACGGTTTTGATCGTCGTCCAGTTACTGTTGGCGTCTTGGATGAACTCTTGCGTATCTTCCAACCAACGTTTTTGAACCGATTTGTCTAAGTTCAGATACAGCTTTCCATCTTCGACTTTCCATGCGTTAGGGTCGGTCTCAAATTTCTTACCCATAGCCACACCAAAGGCACAATAGCCACCGTATTGAGGCGCATAAGCTTCAGGATTGGCGCGGAACTGATCTCGGTTGTCACTGTTTGCGAACTGATAAATAGCGTTCTTATAAGTAGCCGTGAATTCTGATGAACCTTGAACGGCACCAGCATCAGTAAAGTAAGCGACAGGGTCATAGCCTTTGATCGCGAGGTCATTGCTGTCGACACTCATATCAAGGTCGGCTGCCATGATGGAAAAGCTCGCACCGAGTAACGCGGCCATTAGAGTGATTTTTTGACTGGTGGATTTCAAATGTGACATATCAAGTTCCTTGTCAGTATTAGTTAACTTGTATGAAATAAATTAGCCGACTGCTCCGGTCTATAGAGGGACAAAAGAACTAAAAAGTAAGCGAATCGTTCGGAGGATGCATGGATCTGCTGTCACAACTAATGGAACATTTCTCGATACGTACTGGTGTTTTCTATTCTGGGAACTTGTGTGGGGTATCGTCATTTAATGCGCAACAAGGCAAAGAAGGGCATCTTCATGTATTGAGTGCCGGTGAGTTGACTCTGTCGAGTTCTAATACGGGGCACAGGAAGCTATCCCAACCTTGTATCGTCTACTTACCTAATAGCACACCACATGCGATTGAAGGGGTTGGAGACGGTGCAGAAGTTGTGTGTGCGAGCGTGGAATATCGCTCAGGGCAAATGAATCCGTTGTTGTCTGCACTTCCTGACGTGATTGTGATTCCGTTTGAAGACGCACCTAACCTAATGCCGGTGATTGAGGTGCTGTTTCGAGAATCGAACCAAGAGTCATCAGGTCAGCAGTACTTAATGGATAAGTTGAGTGACGCGCTAATGGCTTTGATTTTCCGCCATCTCATTGAACAACAGCAAATCGATAAAGGTGTATTTTCTGCGCTTGCTCATCCGCGGCTTGCTCCGGTCGTTACTGCGATTCATCTAATGCCTGCTCGCCACTTTTCGATTGAGCAAATGGCTTCATTGGCAGCGATGTCTCGAACTCAGTTTATAGAAGCGTTCAAGCGTGAAGTCGGTGAAACCCCAGGTGATTATGTACAAAAGTGGCGGGTGTCTGTTGCTCAGTCGTTGCTGCTACAAAATAAGCCGATCAATTGGGTGGCGGATGAAGTGGGGTACAACAGCTATTCTGGCTTCTCTCGCGCTTTTCAGCATGTTACGGGAATGTCGCCGCGTTTGTGGCTAAAGCAAAATGTGTCGTGAATCGCTGGGCAACCCTAGCTGAAATGTGGCTATTAGCATCAGGCTGGTCTATGTTTTAGCGGAAATTGAGCGTAGTTTGTTCAATTCTCAACTGACGGTGTAAAAAGGTGGACTTTATAAGCGCGTTGTAACATCCTGCCCGTCCTATTTTATCAGACATCAATGAGACGAAGTGCCTGCTGAACATTATTCAGCCTCCCGTATCTCATTAAAGCATTAAGGAGTTCCACTTGAACCTATTTGTAAGAGACCTTACCGTTATCGATTCTTCATACATCTGTGAACACAGAGGGGTCGTAGGAGATAGTTGGATTTTAGATGTCACCATGTCTGGTGAACTGAATGAAATGAGCATGGTGCTGGATTTTAGCAAGGTCAAAAAGCAGATCAAACAGCTTGTCGATCAGCACGTTGACCACCGCCTACTGCTGCCAATGCAAAACGCTGCAATTGTGCATCAAGCAAGCAAAGCCGGTTACTCTAAGGTTGATGTATTGCGTGGTGACAAGAGCCTACACCTGCACTGCCCTGATGAAGCATATTGCTTGATTGATGCAGAAGCGATCACCATCGAGAGTGTGACCGCACACGTTTATCATATTCTTCGCGATAACCTCCCAAGTAACGTCACAGGGTTAGAGATCACTCTTCGTCATGAGAACATTAATGGCGCGTTCTACCACTACACCCATGGTTTAAAAAAGCATGATGGCAACTGTCAACGCATCGCGCATGGTCACCGTTCTCCAGTAGAAATCGTGGTCGATGGTCAGCGTGACGAGCAACGCGAACAAGCATTTGCTCAGCGTTGGGAAGACATTTACTTAGGTTCTAAAGAAGACCAAGTTTCTGTTTCATCACTTAACCTGAGTGAACACGCGCAAAGTGTTAATGATGAAAGTCACTATGGTTTTTGCTACACCGCGCCACAAGGCGAATTTGAACTAGCGATTGCTAAGAGTGAGACGGAAATTTTGCCGACCGATACCACGGTGGAATTACTTGCGGGATATATTGCGGATCAAGTTGAACCGAGCCTAGCAGAGAACCAATCACTACAAATCGTCGCTTATGAAGGTGTTGGCAAGGGCGCAATGGCGTTCCGATAACACCTCACGAGTGAGATAATCTCAGCTCCAACATGATGAAATAAAGGCAAGATATTAAGTTATCTTGCCTTTATTTTTTGTTGCTTTTTAAAACTGATTTAGCGGATGGTTTTAGGTACAAACACTAACGCAGTAGCACGCGTCGTAATGGTGTTTTTTCGATCCCAACAACCAACCCGAAGCTCAATAATACGGTGCCAAAAAATACCGTAACGTCTTTTGCCAATTCCGTAATGCCCAAGACTCCGCAAACATTGAACAGCACGATAATGATCAGCAGATGGCAAACGTAGATACCTAGCATGCGATTCGAAATAGCACGAACCCACGCGTAATCACCGATGTTTGGATTAGCTAGAAGCCACATAAACACGCCCATTCCCCATAACGCTGTACCAAATAAGAAATCATTCATGTTGAATGCGATGTCAAAGGTGGTGAGCCATGCCGCCTCAGCAAAGTGAATCAACATGCCTAACGCTAATAGCCCCAACGCTTTAGTTGATGACACTTTCCATTGATTCTGACGAATAAGGAAACCTAAGGTCACCATTAACGTGCTAAAGAACGGGCCGTTACGAGTAAAGAAAGGCGCGCTCAGATCGGTCAAGCTCGCGTAGCTGCCCGCTAAAACACCATAAACGTAAAGTACAATCGCCGTTGGTAATAGCAGTTTGTCGAGTTTCATTTCGACCATTAGAGCGATGATCAAAACGGCACATACCAGAGCAGGAATAAACCATAAATGAACCAATCCACCCTCTAAGAAAGAGTTAAGCGGCGTGTTCATTAAGAAACCCCAATAGCCTTGGCGCTCACCTAGGTAGCCAAACTCTTCTACCTTCGCGAGGTCGAATGGCATCACTAAGCAAATGATGCTCCAAACCAACCAAACCTTGAGGAGTGGTTTAGAGTAGTTGACCACGGTTGCCCAAAGCGATGCCGTGAGCTTAGGTTGAATCAGATACCCTGAGATAAGGAAGAAAAGAGGTACGGCGAAGCGAGCGGTTTGGTTAAGCACATAACCAATCCAAGGCACTTCATCGATTTGCCAGTAAGTAAGTGCCATTTGGCCATGTAAGCCAATGATCGCCAAGATAGCAATCACTCGACCCAACTCAATACTGGCGATGCGTTGTGAAGGCGTATGTTGAACGGAAGACATATCAGATCTCTAAGAAAATTTTCGTAGAATCTAACAGACTTTTTATTGAACCAGTTAGCGCTAAATCAAGGGTTGCGAGCTTTGTTTTAAGGCTTGTATTGATTCTTTGAAGCCTGTCGCAGCTATATTAAATCCATTGCAGTAAGTACGAAAATGCCAAGCGTGCAAGTGATAAGTGAAACGACGGTGGTGAGTGCGATAATGTTGGCTGCCAATGTTGAATTCCCGCCCATTGCACGTGCCATAACATAGCTCGCAGCAGCTGTGGGCGCGGCGCTCATCAAGAAGATAAGACCAAGATCTAATCCTCCAAAACCGAAGAACAGAGCAGCTAGCGTGATCAGCAGCGGAGCCAAAACCAGTTTGTATCCGGTAGAGAACCAAGTCGGGCCCTTATCTTTTTTCAGAGAGCGTATATCAAGCGACCCTCCCGTGCACAAAAGGGCTAACGGTAAGGTCATGTTAGCGAAATATTGCCCTGCATCAGTCACCATTTTCGGTACAGGAATCGACAGTAAGTAGAACAATACACCTAAGCCGATCGAGATAATAAGAGGGTTTTTGGTGAGTGTTTTAACGATGACTTGAATGGCTTTGTCACCCGACTCTTGGCCCTTTGGAGTGAGCGCGATAACAGCCTGAATATTATAGAGAACCGTCAAGGAGGCGACATACAGAGCAGCGAGTGCGACACCATCGTTGCCGTATATATTGGCAACATAAGCAAGCCCGATAATAGCAGTGTTGGCACGAAAGCCACCTTGCACTATCACACCTTGGTCTTGAGGCTTTTTAAAAGCCATTTTAGTGCTGACAGTGGTGAACACGAAGAAGGCAAGGTTGGCTAATAAGCCAAAGATGACGAGCTTTCCACTGGCGGCAAAATCGTGGTTAGACTGAACAATGCTGAGAAATAGCATTGCGGGTAGAGTGACTTGAAACACCACCTTGGATGCGACATCAATGAAGTTGTCATTGATTAAGCCAATTCGCTTGAGCATCACACCAAGAAACAGCATTAAACAGATAGGGCCTGTTACTGACGCCGAAAACGCAAACTGTTCCCAAAGTGAGTTCATTCTTTTTCCTTTGTTAGTCGATTTCAATTTCCTTTGAATACTGTCGCATTTTTCCACAGTTCTTTGATAAGACAAAATGAATACCAAGGGTTAAGTAAAAAATCTTGAAAAAAAGAACGAACGTGCTAAAAATAACGTATCAGATTTATTATTGGTGAATAATGAGCAAGGGAAAGATAACCAAAGAGTATATTTTGAGCCATGCATTCGCACTTGCGAGTGAGAACGGGCTTGAGAGTTTGACCATTGGCGAGTTAGCCAAGCAGTGTGGCATGTCCAAAAGTGGCTTGTTTGCACACTTCAACTCTAAAGAGAACCTCCAGCTCTCTGTACTCGAATATTCCAACGCCATATTCACTGAAAGAGTCATCATTCCCGCAAGAGAACTGGGAGATGGTGATATTGAAGCGAAATTGAAACAGCTGCTCGACAATTGGCTGGGCTGGAACCATTCATTCCAAGGCAGTTGCATGTTTATTGATGCATGGAAAGATGCGGGCAGTGAAACGTCTGTGATTCAGAAAGCACTGCAGAAAACCATTTCAGTGTGGATTGATTACTTGACGATTCAGGTAGCAAAAGCGGTTGAAAGCAAACAATTCAGAGCCGATTTAGACCCGAAACAGGCAACCTTCGAGTTGTACGGTCTTTATTTAAGTGCGAACTTGTTCTACTCATTACGAGGCCAACAAGCCAGCCACACGCATTTTTGGAGTGGTGTCGAGCGCTTGGTAGCCAGTTGGAAAGCGGTTTAATACATACAGCAGGTTAACTCGCAAATCATGTGAGTCTTGTTGAAGTAAGGTTTACAACAAAATTTTAGAGAAGTGGTGTTAAGCGATGATAAATCGCAGTAGCGCCATTTTTTATATCAACAAATAGCACGGTCGTTCGATTTTTAGGGCCGAGCTCGATCCGCCAATGATGATGGCGATACAAGGAACGGTCATGAGTGACAAAATCTACTTTAATACATCGAACAAATTCAGCTTCAAGCGCAGCTTAATTGGCGCAACAACCAATCTGCATTATATCTTAGCGCCGAGCCATGCGAAGAAAACGGCACGTAAGCTGCTGCTCACTCCAATGCGTACCGAGCAAAAAAATGCTGATCCCCAAGGGCTGATCAAGAGTGAAATTGAAGGTCGTGATGGCGTTTTAAAAACCTATTCTTTAGGTACCGGGCCTGTTTGGGTGCTGACTCATGGTTGGTCTGGCACCGCGAGTCAGTTCTTCCCGTTGATGGAACACATCGCCACCAAAGGTTTTACAGCTCTGGCTTATGATCACCCTGCTCATGGTGGCAGTGATGGTGTACATGGTCATATTCCTGCGTTTGTGAACGGCCTTGAAGCGATTCTCGATTCGGTGGGTGAGGTAGCAGGTTTGGTCGGTCACAGTATGGGCACGGCTTCTGCGTTGGAATGTAAGCACGTTAAATTGGAAAGCAAGCCATTATTGCTGATTGCACCTGTACTGGATTATCTAGAAAACCTATTTGGCAGCGTCGCGCGTTCTGGTTACTCAATGAAACTGTTTGAGGCGGTAGTCGGAGAAGTCGAAGAGCAGTTTAACTACCCAATTCAGTCTGTTGATCCCTATGGAAAGCTAGCGCTTCGAGAGTCTCAGACGATCATCGTTCATGATGAGCAAGACAAGTTTACTAAGTTTGATGTGTCTCAGCGTGCTGCTAATGAAATGGGTCGCGTTACTTTAATTGCGACTCAAGGACAGGGCCACGGGCGAGTAATGAAGTGCCCACAAGTATTTGAGAGCTTTGATAACTTGATTGGTTAACTTTAACTAATCAAGCCAGTAGAACGCAGGTTAAGAAAACAAACACTAAAAAGGCCAACCAGACATTATCTGGTTGGCCTTTGTTTTAGGGATTTAGTTAATGCTTAGTTGGTGTTTAGCTCAACCCTATTTTTAGTTAACAGCTTGCAGGACCAATCTCTTTCCACACGCCCCATTGGCCTGTCGTTGTTGGATCTTCACCGGTTGTCCACCATTTCGCTTCCCAAATCTTACCGCCTTGAGTTACTTGGTCGCCGCCAGTGTAGACCGCACTTGAATCCCAAGCGTTAGTACATGTACCGCCGCCAGTGGTTTTCTTAAGAACGTTCACTGAAGTAGCCGCGACTGATGTATCTGTACCATCACTCACTGTCACAGAGAAGTTTAGTACCGTGTCTTGCGTGTATTCCGCCGCGACAAAGCTCACTGAAGAACCTTGAACCGTAGCATTAATACCAGCAGGCACATCCCACGTGAAGGTCAATGTATCTTGGTCAGCATCGCTCGAAGCCGAAGCATCAACCACGACTACGTCACCCGCATTGACTTCAGCTGGAGCTGAAACAATTGCAACTGGTGCTGTGTTGACTGGGCCTGTGTCTTTAGGGTTTACCGTTACAACAACCGTATCTGTTGACGTTGCACCTTCGTTGTCTGTTACGATTAGGCTGAATGTTAGAGTCTCTTGTTGTGCGACTTCAACCACATCGAAACTCGCAACAGCCGCATTCGCGTTGGCCAAAGTTACGGCTGTTCCGCTTACTTGTGACCAAGCGTAGCTAGCAATCGTGCCGTCGCTGTCTTTTGAAGCACTGCCATCCAGAGAAACAGAAGCTGGGCCTTCAACCGATTGGTCTGCACCTGCAGCTGCCGTAGGTTTGCGGTTGACAGGATCTGTCGTACCGCCCGCAAGACCTTCATGCATAGCATTCAGGATGTCGCCGTTGTCAGCATCAATTTCCCAAGAGAATAGACCCGCAAGGCCAAGACTACGAACGTACGCACCTTTTGCTTTCACTGAGCGGTCATCGTCAAATGTAATCAACTTTCCTGAAGTTCGGTTCCAAACGTAAGGTGCTTCTGCCATTTCGTCGTAACCATATTCAAAGCCGTTGATTCCTTGGTTGTTTGCACCAAGCATGTTCGCTTTAATGCCTTTGTAATCGATAACGCCATCTTCCCATACACCCTGAGCAGAGCTTCCGGTCAGTTTGCCATTACCCACGCCTGTCATTGGATCGCTTGGATCTGAAAGTGATGATGGTAATACGCCTTCCCAACCACGACCATACATCGCTGTACCAACCACAAGTTTGTTCGCTGGAACACCTTGCTCAAGCAGCAATTGGATGCCGTTGTCTGTGGTGTAAGCAGGGCCAGTGTACTGTTCGCCATTTTCATCAAGGCCTGTGCCATCACATTGACCAGGGCGCATGAAGTTACCGCAGTTTAGTGCTGTTTGGTGACCTAACACGTTGTTCCAACCGCCGTAGAAGTCGTAAGTCATTGCGAAGATGTAATCCATGTATTGGATAGCATCGCCGTAGTCCACGTCTTCAATCTTATCGTGACCAACACCGATCGCTGATGTTAGCTCGTAAGTACGGCCGTTCTCGGCTTCTAGCTCATCTAACATCACGCGCAGCTCTGCCATCAATGCAATGTAAGCTGGGCCATCATTTACAGGGTCGCCAAGGTCTGGCGCCGCACCGCCTCCACCAGGGAATTCCCAATCGATATCTACACCGTCGTAGAATTTCCATGTGTTGAGGAATTTCTTAACCGATGCAACGAAGGTGTCACGGTTGGCTTTGGTTGTGAAATCAAAGAACGGGTCAGACAGCGTCCAGCCACCAATCGATGGGATGATCTTTAAATCAGGATTACGCTGTTTGAGCGCCATCATCATTGCGTAGTTACCCTTGATCGGTGAGCTGTATTCGTGTCCTGCTTGAGGGAAACTCTTTTGGAATGCCGCCCACGGATCATGAATCACCACTTCGTAATCGTTAACACCCTGACAAGCTGTCATGAGTGCGTTGTAGCTGTTACCGCCTACTGATTTAACTGATTCGTTCGGACCACAAATTGGGATGAAGCCATAAAGGATATGGGTCAAGTTGTCAGCGGGTAGGTTATCAACGGTGTAATCACGACCGTAAATACCCCACTCAACAAAGTAAGTACCGACTACCGTGTTTGGATCTGTGTTGTATGACTTGTTGTTCGGATCCACATTCATCGCAAGTGGCGCTAAGTGTGAGCCATCGGTATCAGCGATCGTGATTTGAGCAGGTGCGCTCTTGCTACAACCTGTTTCATCACACGCTTCGATTTCCATCTCAAATAAGCCGCCTTGGCCGTATTCGAAAGAAGCTGTAGTTTGGCTGCCAGTGATTGGGCCGGTGGCCACTTTAACGCCATCAAAGTAGATGTTGTACGTGTTTCCTGACGTTCCGCTCCATTGGTTGAACTTAACGTCGACCTTTGCTTTATCGTGATATTTCACCATCTGGTTGTAGCCAGAGGTGGTTTCCATCGCGAGTTCAATTTTAGAAAATTGCAGGTTGTTGGAACCGTACATGTCGATGCTAGGTGCTGTTGGAGCAGCTAATGCTGTACCAGATAGCGCTAGAGCAATGCTTGCAGCACAGGTATTTATACGAATCATACTATTTCTCTCATTCCTTGAAGATTACGAGAACCAATTGGCCCCATAAACGGCTCCAATCAGTTTTGAAGGAGCTTCCCAGTCAGTATTCGAGAGAGTTTTAATTTCATAACTGAAAATAAATCCGTTTTCGATGGACAACTAAAAAATTGTATCTTGTTACAATTCTGTTGCTTAATGAATGAGAGGCTGAGTCCATGTTTTATAAAATAAAACATCCTTCAGTAGGAAAATCTCACAAGTGAAAATTCACGACATGAAGTTATGAAAAGGTGCGACAAACTATAAGAAAATACTGTGAATTGAAGCGAAATCACAAAGTGAAGTATGTTGAGCGGGCGTGTTCGATCGACGAGTAAACTTGAGGGCGAATGCTGTTCTGAGTATGGAGAAGCGAGGGTTATCTTTTGAATTGCTCAGCTAAGGAAGCGCGTCGTTGTTGCATGACACTATGGGTATCACCAGTCGCAGTATCTTCGTAGCCTTCTTTAATAAATTGCTGAGATGGTACGCTTGGCTCTAATCGCTTTAAGCGAGGCGAATCGTAAGTACCACTGATGGTGTAAACGGTGGTTCCAGAGCCAGTGTTGATCGTGACGATCTTCCCGTCAAAATCGAATGAGGTAGTGATAAGACGATGATTCATCATCACACCGTTTTCTGAAAGTGTCAGGATGTCGGTGTTGTAAGGTGGCGCCGCAATCTCTATCCATGTGCCATAGACGTTGCTTGGGCTGACAGATTGCTGGTGGGCTTGGTAAGCAAAATAGCCGGCGGTGAGGGCAACCATAAAGCCAGCTAATAGGAAGCCGTAGAGTAACGATTTGGCAAATAGATCTCTGCTTTTAGTCGGCTTTTTTGCCATTATCTCTTCATTTTTCGACTGATATTGTTTTAGATTCTATTAACTAAAATCTTAGTTTGCAAAAATTGTTCTAAGAGTTAGAAGCAGGATCGAATGTTCAAATAAATTTGGTTGCGTTAGTGGTTTTTAGCCTTGCTCCTCAGTATTTACGTTATCAATGAAAGCGAATTCCAGAAATGCTTAAGCTATGCGTATTTATTTCTTGTAGGAAAGTCTCGAATTGGTTAAAACAATTATCACCTAAATTTACGCATAGGCTTACTCAGTGAGCTCAATAATTGCAATTTGAAGATAACAAGGAAGTACAATGATTAAAGAAAACACATACTTTGAAGGTGGCGTTAAGTCGTTAGCGTTTAACCAGTCTGGTGCTGATGTGAGTGTTGGTGTAATGGCAACTGGTGAGTACACGTTTGGTACTGCGGCTCCAGAAAAGATGACCGTTGTTAAAGGTGCTTTGATTGTAAAGCGTGTTGGCGATGATGATTGGACGACATACCAATCTGGTGAGTCTTTTGACGTTGCGGGTGATTCATCATTCGACCTACAGGTAAAAGAAGCGACGGCTTACCTGTGTGAGTACTTGTAATCAGATCTAAATTTGTTCAACCAGGGCATCGTTTGTCTCTGATTGAATAGAAAAAACCACGCTCTAGGAGCGTGGTTAAATAAGTGATAGTAACCGGCAGTGGATAGTGTCACTTGTTTTTGTAGTCATCAAATGGATGACCAAATCGTTGTTCGTTACAAAATCTCTTCAATCTTCAATCTTCAAAGCTCAAAGCTCAAAGCTCAAAGCTCAAAGCTCAAAGCCAAGATATCAGTAAGTATCAAACACACCGTTGTTGTAGTCTTGAATTGTCTGTTCAATCTCTTCCATCGAGTTCATGACAAACGGACCATAGTGCACAACGGGTTCATTAATCGGTTCACCAGAAAAAATCAGTACCCCTGAATCTTCTAAGCTACCCAAAGACAGCAAGTCAGCTTTGGTGAGCAGGGCAAGTTGACCTTGGTTGATCACTTTGTCGCTGATCTTAATACTGCCTCGATACACGTAAGTCATGGCATTGTGATTAACATTAGTCCCTAACGTGATTTTTTGCCCATAATAAGAGCGCCAATCCGCAACGCTTAACGGCACACCTGTTTTCTGTAATGGGCCTTGCGCTCGTAAAGCTTCTGAATCCTTGTCAGTTTGGTTGTGCAGTTCAAACCCTCCGGCAATCACTCTTAACAAACCACTTTTTTCACTTTGATGCTCCGCGATGCTTTCACTTTGGAAATCGTGATACTGCGCTGGCTGCATTTTGTGTGTCGCAGGTTGGTTTATCCAAATCTGAAAACCATGCAGCGCACCTTCTTCTATCATTGGCATTTCACTGTGAATGACACCACGACCTGCGGCCATCCATTGAGCGCCACCGCTGCGCAGCTCTCCAACATTTCCCATGTGGTCTTTGTGTTGGAAGTGACCTTGGAGCATGTAAGTGAGAGTTTCTATCCCACGGTGAGGATGTGGAGGAAAGCCGCCAACATAGTCTTTGCTTTCATCCGATTTTAGTTCATCAATCATCAAAAATGGAGAGAAGCGCGCGTTATTAAAACCCGCGAGTCGTTGGATTTTGACGCCGTCACCATCTGAGGTGGCATGTGCTGCAATCACATGATCTACTGCTCTTACATTCGTCATTTTGAAAACCTCATAAACTTGAATGGCTGTAGTTTATGTAATTTGAATTAAAAAGAAGATGGCACAGCGTTGAGTGACTTATTCGAAAATCTTGAACAGGTAACAATATGAAATTATGTCTATACTCAATAGAGAGTATATTGCCAAGGAGGCCGCTATGGCAGTTCAGCAAAAACATGGCGAAAGGCATAGTCGGATGGGTTTTGATAACGACTTTACAACGGAGCAAAGTCAGCGCTTTACAGAGGTTGCAAACAGCGCAGTTAAACGCCGCGTGAAAAAACGTGAGATAGAAGCGCCGTTTATTAAGTCAGCTAAGCAAGCCGCTTTTAAAACCGTGGTGAGGCGACCTAAAGGGAATAACCCAAACCGAACACGTCAAGTCATATGGATTATTATGATCGGGTTAGTGAGCCTTTGGCTTATGTACTTTGCAGGTTAGCAGCGCCGCTCCGTTATAGGAATAGCTAGCGTTGACGCGCTTTTAATAGCGTAACATTGTTCCCTTCGCTCTTCGCTTCAAAGCAATCTTCAAGTTCAGATGAATCCGGTGCTGAGCTAACAAGGCTCGTTGGTAGTTCTTCTATCAAAGTCGATACTGGGTTGTCGTGGTAATAAGCGTAGCGGTTTTTTCCTGAATGCTTAGCAACATACATCGCTTTATCAGCACATCTCGTCAGCTCATGTAATTCTTGGGCATCTTGCGGGTATAAAGCAACCCCAACACTTAATGTCAATTCCTTGATTCTCTCGTTTGTTTGGCAGCCGCTTTCGAACAGCCCGCAAATCCTATCTAGAATGCCGTCTAGATCTTTACGTGTAGGGATATCGTAGAGCATCAGAACAAACTCGTCTCCAGCAAAGCGCGCGATGGAATAATCGTATTCATGGCTTTTTCTGTCTCTGGTTCGAATGTTGTTGCTCAAGCGATTGGCAAAATGCTGTAAGACACTGTCTCCCACATCGTGCCCGTAGCTGTCGTTAATGCCTTTAAAGTCATCTATATCCAAAAAGACCAGTGCCGTAAGTGACCGCTCACTATCCACTGTTGCTAGTTTTTCTGTCGCCCAACGTTCAAAGCTCCAACGGTTTGCCAAGCCAGTTAGCTGATCTCTGTAGGCGAGATCTTCAATGCCTTCTTTATACAGGCGTTGGATATAACTGACGGCTTTTGTGTAGTAATAAGCGGATGTGTGGCACACCAAGCTCATGGTAAATAAGCTAAGGACAAATCTGTGTGTGCTGTTAAATGGCAAAGAAAAGTTGCCAGGCATTGCTGTGATCAAGGTGCTGATGAACAGGCAAAACGAGGTGCTGAAGATAATGCCAATTCGGAAATCATTAATGAAAATGACCGCGGCCAGAATTGGGTAGAGCCAAAGTATGCGATCGGGGATGGCGTGACTGTACAAGAATAGGATGACGCCCTGCACTAGAAGAACACCACTCAGAATCAATTCGGAATACTCAGGATTGATGACTTTTCTTACATATAAAGCGTTAGAGATGGCAATGATCGCGAAGCACAATTCGAATATTGACAGCGTGTAATGTTGGCCTTGGAAGTAGGTCCAAGTATAGAAAATGAATAACGCAGCGGCAGTCAGTGAAAATGAGTGGACAATTTTTTGCTTGCGGGTGGATCGTATGTCCGCCATTTCTTCTAGGTGTCTGCCGACGAGCCTTTTCATGTGATTTGTGCCAAAGTTTTTGATAATGGTGTTAATAGTAGATTAAATAATAGTCATTGCGGAGTGTTAGTCGTCTTTTTAGTGTGACTACTATCAAGGTTTCATATTAAATCGATATGACTCATAACAATTGTTGATGAGTATCACTAAAGGCGCAGGGTTTTCTGATAACGAGCGAGGTTCTTGGAGCGATTTGAATATTATCTACTTGCTTTCCAGTAAGTTACTCCACATAGTTTGTAAACCACCAAAATTAAGAAAGGCTCACTATGTTAATTACCTTTAGTTGTAAAGCTCATGCTAGCGTCACGATGTTTGGTGAAGTTGGCCTTCAGTTCATCAAGATGCTTGGACATAGTGGCGCGATCCCAGGAGCGATTGATGCTTCAGAGGTTCCTCAAGCTCTGGATAATCTACGTGCTGCTATTGCAGCAGAGCAGAGCAAGCCCGTAGAGCAAGAAAATACTGATGACGACAATGAAGAAGAGGTGGTTGAAGCGCCTGTTAATATCGGTAGCCGAGCGTTCCCACTGGTTGAATTATTAAAGGCCGCCATCAAGGATGAATGCGAAGTGATGTGGGAAGACGGCAGCGGTAAACGACTGTAGTTCGATTCGCACGAAACGTAACAAGCCTATTGAATCTATTTTAATAAGAATGGATGTTGAACCAGTATCGGACACACCATGGAGTTTGATGGTGATGAACCGATACTGGTGTTTTTTTAGTGAAGTAATCCACTTGTTTCTGTTTGTTTGCAAGGTTCGTCCGCCTTGAAATGAGTGACTTTTGTTATCGTAATATCAATCCATAACAGACCGTAAACAAAGTGATGCTGTTCACGCTTTCTTGATTCCCAATTCTGAACTAAGAATTTTTCCTAGTTATTCTAAGACCCTCTCTCATGCGGTCGATTTTTAGACTCCTTATTATTTCCCTATCAAATAACAAACAATGCATGGTCGCAATTATGCCGTGCAGACCTCATAAATAATAAGAGAGTTCACAATGTTAAAGTTCCTAGATCAGGTTCGAAAACCGACGCTGGATCTTCCGGTCGAAACTAGAAGAAAAATGTGGTTTAAACCATTCCTACAATCTTACCTCGTCGTGTTCATTGGTTATCTAACCATGTATTTGATCCGTAAGAACTTCAATGTCGCGCAAAACGACATGATTTCTACTTATGGATTATCGATGACGGATCTAGGTCTTATCGGTCTGGGTTTCTCTATCACTTACGGTATCGGTAAAACTGTCGTTTCCTATTATGCCGATGGTAAAAACACCAAGCAGTTCCTGCCATTTATGCTTGTCCTTTCTGGTATCGCTATGTTGGGCTTCAGCTTCAGTATGGGCGGTGGCAGTGCTAGCTTATTCTTGATGGTTGCCTTCTATGCGTTGAGTGGTTTCTTCCAAAGTACGGGCGGTCCTTCAAGCTACTCGACCATCACTAAATGGACGCCTCGTAACAAGCGTGGTTCTTACTTAGGCCTTTGGAATATGTCGCATAACGTGGGTGGCGCAGGTGCGGCTGGTGTTGCTCTGTTCGGCGCTAACTACCTATTTGATGGCAACGTGATCGGTATGTTTGTGTTCCCATCAATCATTGCGATTGTGGTTGGCTTTATTGGTATGCGCTTTGGTAATGACTCTCCAGAAGCCTATGGTCTAGGTACGGTTGAAGAGTTGTTTGATGAAGAAGTCAGCGAAGAAGATACGGCTGCTGAAGAAAATCAAATGACTAAGAAAGAGATCTTTGTTGAATACATCCTGAAAAACAAAGTGATCTGGTTGCTCTGCTTCGCGAATATCTTCTTATACATTGTTCGTATCGGTATCGATCAATGGTCTACCGTTTATGCGTATCAAGAGCTAGGTCTATCAAAAGAAACCGCGATTTCAGGCTTCACTCTGTTTGAGGTTGGTGCACTGGTCGGTACGTTAATGTGGGGTTATCTGTCAGACCTTGCGAACGGACGTCGTGCTTTGGTTGCTTGTGTGTCACTTGGCCTGATCATCGTTTCTCTAGAGTTCTACCAGCATGCGACCAGTGAGTTCATGTACCTAGCATCACTGTTTGTACTTGGTTTCCTTGTGTTTGGTCCTCAGTTGCTGATTGGTGTTGCTGCAGTAGGTTTCGTACCTAAGAAAGCAATCAGCGTTGCGGATGGCGTTAAAGGTACATTTGCTTACTTAATTGGTGACAGCTTTGCCAAACTTGGCCTAGGTATGATTGCAGACGGCACACCTATTTTTGGCTTAACGGGTTGGAAAGGCACGTTCGCAGCGCTTGATACGTCAGCTGCTATTTGTATCGTACTGCTGCTATTCGTTGCGGTTGCGGAAGAGAAGAAGATTCGCCACGCTAAGAAAATACACTTAGCGTCTCAAAACGCGTAGCGAGTCTCACGTGCTTTATTGGTTTAAAGCACGTGAGATGATACCAATCGTTAGTTCGATTCAGTATCATCTCTATTAATAAACTTAATTTTAGATAGCTCCTTTTGGGGCTATTTTTCTTTCTTACTCTTAATTTTGGTTAATATCATGATTAATGTTGCGCTTGTTGATGACCACGTCATTGTTCGTTCGGGCTTTGCTCAATTACTCAGTCTTGAAGCTGATATTACGGTCGTGGGGGAATTCAACTCTGCGGCAGAAGCGCGCCTCGGATTGCCAAGTTGTCACCCTGATGTCGTGATCTTAGATATATCAATGCAAGACGAAAGTGGCCTGAGCTTATTGGAAGAGATTCCTTCTGGCATTGCCAGCATCATGTTGAGCGTTCATGACTCTCCGGCGATGGTTGAGAAGTCATTAGAGTTAGGAGCCAAAGGTTATCTCAGCAAGCGCTGTAGCCCTGATGAGTTAATCCAAGCCGTACACACGAGCGCAAATGGTGGCTGTTATCTCACGCCCGATATCGCTATAAAGCTTGCGACGCCCATGAAGAATAAAGCCTCTTTAAATCAACTCACCCGCAGAGAAAGCGAAGTGTGCCAGTTATTGGCAACAGGGCTCGATGTGAAATCTATCGCTGTTGAGCTCGGGGTTAGCCATAAAACGGTGCATGTACATCGAGCCAATGCGATGGACAAACTCAATGTTAAGAACAACGTCGAGTTAGCTAAATTGTTCACACAAGACCAGTACTAATGCGTTCCTATCTAGCCACCTCCCTGTGTGGGCTTTTTATGGCTGGCTGTGCATGGTTCTGTTTATGGGTTATCGCCTTCTATTTCATTAATGACCCTGAGTTAGCCATTCTGCTTTTCCCATTCTCACTTCGATTGGGAATGACGCTGCACACTCGCACCCACTATTGGCCCGCTATCTATATTGCAGAGTGGGGGCTTGCGATTGCTTTAGCTCTGCTACTTGATGAACCTCAATGGCTGACGATACTCATCGCCAGTGGGTTGAGTATTCCTGCCACTCTAATTGCCAAGCGTTATTATTCTGGTGACCAAAATCGTCACTTGTTAGTGATGGCGAGCTTAATCATGGTCACAGCATTTATTAATGTTGCCGTGGTGGGCTCTCATGTACCAGCCGTTTACATGGTGTGGTTAGCGAGTATCACGGGTGGATTGATGCTGGTGCCTATGTGTTATCTGGTCTGGAACTATCTATTCCAAAATAAGTGGGCGCCGCTGAGCTCTTACTTAATCCATAATGTTGTAGAGTTCAAAATCCGCCACATCGCTTTATACAGCGTCTTGTTGGTCGCCAGTATTTTGATACAAACCAGTTTGCCTGATGAACTAAGGCGCTTCGCCCCGTTCTGTATGGCCATCCCTATTATCTTGCTCGCCGTTCGTTACGGATGGCAAGGCGCTCTGCTTGCAACAATGCTAAATAGTGTCGCGTTGATTGCAGCCCACAGCGGAACATCCAAACTCGAAATTACCGATTTGCTTTTGTCTCTATCTGCTCAAACCATCACCGGTATACTGCTTGGTTTAGCGGTTCAAAAGCAGAAAGACCTCAACTCGAAATTGCGAAGTGAACTTTCCAGAAATCAAAACCTTTCACGACAGCTAGTAACAGCGGAAGAGTCGGTTCGTCGTGATATTGCGCGTGAGTTGCATGATGAAATCGGCCAAAACATCACGGCAATTCGTACTCAGGCAAGCCTTATTAAACGCGTCGATGCCGCTGAAATGAGCGTTCGCTGTGCGGGTACCATTGAGTCATTGTCTTTGAATGTTTATGACACCACCAAACGTCTACTTACAAAATTAAGACCTAAGATGCTGGACGATCTTGACCTAAAAGATTCCGTGGAACAGCTTATTCGAGAGATGGAGTTTTCGGATCACGGCGTTGATATCCAGTTAAATTGGCAAGGTGATTACTCGTGTTTGAGTGACACGCTTAAGGTCACTATCTTCAGGCTGTGCCAAGAATCTCTAAACAACGCCTCTAAATACGCCAAGGCGAGCGAGATTAAAATTGAACTGATTTTAGGTGACCAGGCTTACCTTCAGATATCAGATAATGGCGTTGGTTTTACAGCGCAAGATCTTCTCAAGGGAATGGGTGTTCGTGGTATGCAAGAGCGTGTTCAGGCGCTCGGCGGCAAGATGACAATCAACGCTAATGGCTCATCTTCGGGTACCAATATCAGCGTTACATTACCTAAAGTGTGAGAACGAATATGTTTGGATTTCTGCGCTCAACAACGTCAAAGAGTCATGCTCTAACAGATGATGAAGTCAATCAGAGTTATCGCTACTGGCGTCTTCACATCATGATAGGTATGTATGTCGGCTATGCTGGTTTTTACTTCACTCGTAAAACCTTTAATTACGCCGCGCCTGCCATGATCACCGACCTTGGTTTGGACAAAGGCGATATTGGCTTAATTGGCACGCTCTTTTATCTTTCTTATGGCTTGTCGAAATTTATCTCAGGCACGATATCGGATCGTTCAAACCCGCGCTACTTTATGGGTCTTGGCCTAATCGCGACTGGTCTGATAAACATCGCGTTTGGCTTTTCGAGTTCGTTAGCGGCTTTTATCTCGCTATGGGTACTGAATGCATGGTTCCAAGGTTGGGGCTGGCCATCGTGTTCCAAGTTATTGACGACTTGGTATTCTCGCTCCGAAAGAGGTTTTCGCTGGGCAATCTGGAATACAGCACACAACGTTGGCGGGGCGCTAATTCCTATTCTTGTGGGTTATCTGACGCTGCAGTTCAGTTGGCGAGCTGGGTTTATCTGGCCGGGTGTGATTGGCGTTTTTATTGGACTTATTGTCTGCTGGCGTTTACGTGACAAGCCGACCCCATGGGATTGCCGACGGTAGGGAAGTGGCGCAATGATCACCTGGAATTGGCGCAAGAGAGCCATGGGCAAGGGTTAAGCTATCGAGAAATATTGAAAACCTATGTGTTCAGCAATAAGTACATTTGGTTGCTCGCCTTTAGCTATGTGCTGGTTTACATCGTAAGAACGGCGGTCAACGACTGGGGTAACTTATACCTAACCGAAGAACACAATTACAGTTTGATAAACGCTAACGCTGCGTTGTCTCTGTTTGAGATTGGCGGTTTCGTTGGTTCACTTGTTGCTGGGTGGGGCTCGGATAGGCTGTTTGGTGGCAACCGCGGTCCAATGAACATCTTGTTTGCCATCGGCATATTTCTTTCAGTTTCTGCATTGTGGTTGATGCCTTTAACCAACTTTGTGTTTCAAGCGGCTGGGCTGTTTTGTGTCGGCTTTTTTGTTTTTGGTCCTCAAATGCTTATTGGCATGGCGGCGGCAGAATGCTCGCACAAAGGCTCTGCTGGGGCCGCGACAGGCTTTGTGGGCTTGTTTGCTTACATGGGTGCAGCACTCTCTGGTTACCCATTAGCGCTCGTTCTAGAAACTTATGGTTGGAGTGGGTTCTTCATTACCATCTCTACTTGTGCTGCGGTCATCGGGTTGCTGCTACTGCCTTTCCTACAAGCTCAATCACCTCAGAAAAGTGCAGAGGTTCGCTCTGGCTTTTAAGGAGCCTTCTCGATAACAAGATAGCTGTTAATGGTCCTCTGGTTATTGTGCAGCTATCCTATCTTCAGCATTTTTTATACGTAGCATTCAAATGTGACTCTTTTCACGCTTTTCATCGTTCTCACCCGTTTCTAAGAATTTTTCCTATTGCGTCTAAGACCTCATCTCATGTGGGTTCTAGCTGCTCTCTGTAGTCTTTCTAATTATTTACCTTATTAGAAATCAGCTCTCTGAATTGTGTTCAAAGGGCTCACTACGGAAAACGCCATGTCACTCAGCCACTTCTCAGAACACTCATTTTTCCCAATGGAAAACACCATCCAGAATTATGCATGGGGGAGCATCTCTTCGATACGTGAACTGTTTGGTTTTAAGAATGAGTCACAAGAGCCACAAGCGGAAGTTTGGATGGGAGCGCATCCGAAAGGTTGCTCAATGGTCAAACTGGACCAACATTTGGTGCCTCTCTCTGAGCTGATTAACAAGAATAAACCGGCCTATTTATCAAACGATATTGCGCAGGAGTTTGGTGAACTGCCGTTCTTGTTTAAGATCTTAGCGGCAGAAAAGGCACTATCGGTTCAGGTCCATCCAAATAAGCACCAAGCTGAGGTTGGCTTTGCGAGAGAAGAGCAAGCAAGAATCCCCCTAAACGCAGGGAACCGTAATTACAAGGATTCGAACCATAAGCCTGAATTGGTTTACGCGATCACTGAATATCAAGCGATGAATGGCTTTCGAGAGTTCGATGAAATATTAGGTTTGTTCAAAAAGTTAGATTCGAGCGAGCTGGCTGGTTTGGTCGATGAGTTTGGTAACAATCTTGATTCTCTAGGTTTAGAAACGTTTTTCCGTGACCTTTTAACTCTAGATTACCAACATAAACACCGAGCATTAGAGCAACTTCTGACTTATGCAGTCGCTCACCAAGATCAATCTGAGTTTGCTTTGGTTGTTGAGCTTAGCCATCAGTACCCGAACGACATCGGTCTGTTTTGTGTTCTGTTGCTGAACTTGATTACATTGAAGCCGGGTGAAGCGATGTATTTGAATGCGAACACTCCGCATGCTTACATTAAGGGAACCGGGCTCGAGATCATGGCAAATTCAGACAACGTGCTAAGAGCTGGTTTAACGCCAAAACACATTGATGTCCCTGAATTGGTCGCCTGCACAGAGTTTACGCCAATTCCGTTTAAACACTTGTTATTGGCGCCCTCCAAGCTGGGTCAATGTGATAGCTATGATATCCCGGTCAGTGACTTTAATTTCAATATCTTTCATAGCCCCAAGCAAGAAGAAGTCATCACAAGCGGCGCTGAAATCTTAATGGCGATAGACGATGATTTAACGTTAATGAGTCAGAAAGGCGAGCACTTAACACTCACCAAAGGGCAATCGGTGTTTGTTCCTGCTTATATTGGTCACTACGAATTGAGCAGCAAAGGACGAGTGGCAAGAGCGTTTAATTAAGGGAGTAGTCAGCTGGAAATGCTATCAAGTTTTGTGAATGGATAGTTTGGCTTAAAGAGCTAATACGAAAAAGAACAAGCCAAATTCATATTGGCTTGTTCTTATTATCTATCGATTATTGAATAGAAGGTAAGCTAGCTGCTTCCATATTAATCGACATGCTCCAAGATTGTTCCTCTCGAATGGACTTAATTGACCCTCGGTTTGTAAGCCAAGTGGTTTGAGTATCAATAGGTCCGTAGTCTGCGAACTGTGTCTCACTTGTTACTTTACATGCTGCAAAAGTACCTGCAGGTACAGTGATTTCCTCTTTACCTAGGTAGGTTTCTTGGTAGTCGAAGGTAGATAGATAGTAAGGTCGTCCGTTGATGATTTCATCTAATGATGTTTCTACGGAAACTGTTCTTAATCCGGGAGACTCAATCTCAGTGAATTCACCACTGACTTCGTCATACTCATCGTCATATTGTGATGTTAGCGGTGCATTGGTTGAGGTACCGAAATCTACCACTTGATTGATAATCTTTTGATTATCAGCAATTGCTAGTGGCAACACAGCCTTAGCCGAACCCCATCCCAAGGACTCATCAGAGTTAAAGCCCTCTTGACCTAGATAGTGATCTTCAGAGCTATATGAATACTCATACCCCATTAAAGCACCTTCCGAATCTTTGATATCGATACGCGTTTTTTCTAGGCTACCCGCTAAGTCAGAAATCCAATTTGGGAGTCCGGTGACTAACGTAACGTCATTCAACCAAGAGAAAGTGTCACCCAAGTAGGTAAATTTATAGGTCAAGTTAACGGTTTCGGAGTCTTCCGGCCAAGTTGGCGTACGTTGCACATCGTAAACAGTGACGTCATTAGCTGTAGCAATGAACTCAGCATCCGGTAGCGAGTCAAGGCAAGCCTGCAGGTTCAGAGGGTGTAGAGGCTGTGGCGTTAACGCGTTATCCAAAATGAACTGTTTAGTCGCTTCATCAAAGATATAAGCTTCACTGCCATCTTCTGTAATTTCGTTGTAGGTAATACGCACAAAGCCTTCGACTACAGACAAGTAAGTGGAATTATCTTCTTTTTGGTAGTTTGACCAAGTGGTTTGAGCGTGGATAGATTCCGGAATTGTAACTTGGCGTAATACCTCACCGTTCAATGATATATCTTTCCATGAACCGAGGTCTGCTAATCTTAAGAACTGAGTGTTTCCTTCCCACGATCTTGAATAATAAACAACCGTACCGTTAGACAGAAGCTGTGCAAATACTTCAGCATTTTCTAAGCCTGCCATTGGGATTAAATCATCATGATTGTCAGACGCTGTTTCATGACGATCTGACTCATCGTCAGCAATGGTCGATGCCAAAGTGGCAAGCCATGTATCTGTAACGCTGCCATTTTTAAAGGCGCTTATTCCGTTACAGGAGTCATTAAGTGCCTCATAGCGGTCAGGGTTATGCTCAGCACACCAATCACCTTTGTAAAAGGTATAAATGTTGTCGTTGATGTCTTCTACAGACAACTTGTATGCCGTGGTGTTGTCGGGGAACTTTAAGCCTCTTGGCATAAGGTTAGACCAAACGTTCTCATCATCTGTTTGATCCATGATGGAACGAACATTGAGCCCACTGATATCTAATTGCTTAGCGCTAGCAACTTCACTAAAAATCGAGCTTCTAGATTCTAGAGTTAAGCTGCCGTCTTTGTTCGGCTTAATGCTGGTTAAGGTATCATCGCTCGCTTCCCAACCGTTTTGTCCTAACACCATGCTATTTGTGTCAGGGGTATATTCAAACTCAACAAATTGCTCAGCAAAGTAATCATAAATATAACTGGTATCGGTAACTGAGTTATCTGCATCAGACTTCAATGTTCCATAGGCAACTACTAAATCTTTGCCAGTGTCATTATCGCCGCCAAACCAATTGATACCGTCTGTTTTGATAAGCTTCGCGAGGTCGGCTTGCTTAGAGCCTTTATTTGCCTCATTTTCTTTAATTTTATCTTCGAGATTAGAGTCATCAATGGCGATGTGATCGCGATTAATACTGCCAGCAATATCGCTTGGGTTGAAGTTATCTCCAGCTGCTTCAATATTTTTTACGACTTCCTCGAGGACTCGAGTGACTTCTTCATTAATTAATGCGGTGAGTGCTTCGACAGAAATACCGGCGCCCGCTGCTGTTTCTGATAACGCATCCGTGTTCTCTGCCATGACTGAAGCGGTAACTTGAGCAACGCGGTGTAGGTTTTCAAAAGCCGCTTTTTGTGCATCGGCTAAGTCGTTATTGTTTTTGGCTTCGATATAATCTTGCGTTAAATCGAGAGTTGTCCCCAACTTCTCTTGAATAGCTGTTTTAGCTTCTTCTAACGAAGAACCACTCTCTATTTCATTTTGAATCAGAGTCGTTAATGGGCTAATAAATGCGGATTTTGGTGGCGCAGTTAAGCGATAGCTCTTGCTTAGAACTACACCTGGGTTATCGGTATCGATGGTTTGTCCGGCAACCACTTCGATCAACAGAGTACCTTGTTCAAGTTGTTCTTGAGTTAGATTATCAATTGTAAACGAACCATCGTCACCCGTTACGGCACTTGGCTCATCCTTATCACAAACTTTATTACTGTTTAGATCCAAACACGCATTGGCTCCTACCAAATAGCCATCAGCGGCCTTTGCTGTTAAAGACGCTGAAGTTGCTGTTGAACCGCCAGTATCAGTTGTGGGGCTATTTGAACTGTCGCTACCACATCCTGCTATCCCTAGGGCTATTGCCACTGCTAACAGTGAACGTTGACCATTCATGTTAGTTCTCCTATTAAGTTATTGATAAAAATTTACTACTCTGGAATCAATTGGCAGAATGTCATTGATAAATATGACTATTTATAAATTGAATGCCATTGATGAGAAATGTATCAAAGCGGAATGTGGTGGAAATAGCCGGAGTATTTATTCTAGAGACATATCTAACTAGTGGAGTTATATATGCGAGTGATATCTATGGTGAATGTTTGGTGCTTGTAATTTACATACTTATCAATTGTAATTATTATATATCTAGTTGTATTTTATAAACTTTTGTAGCTAAGGTGATAAAGTGAGCATCACTGTCATCAACAATTTGATAGCCAAGTGCCTGATAAAAACTGATGGCGCTGGTGTTACTTCTAAAGCTCGACAGAGTGACTTGGTTTCGTTGTTCTTGATGGGCTTTGTTGTGGATGAGTAACATGGCTTTTTTACCAAGAGACTGACCTTGGTATTGAGGGGAAATGATCAGCAGATGAATATGGTATGTGTTTCCATAAGGCTTAAAGCAGACGAGTCCGACTCTTTCGTTTTTATGGTATATCCAATGAAACCAAGAGGGATGGTAATCGTTTAAAAGTCGCTTACATTGGAAGTCGTCCTCCCAGCCGAAAACGTTATCTACGTGTATGAAAAGCCCCTGCTTAACAAACGCAAACAGTTCTTCGAATTCGGAACTTGGAACGAGTCGGAGTTGTATATTCTCTTCTTTTATTACCACTCTGCTTGCTTCCTTATCAAACGCCTTTTAATAAGCAAACAGTAACATAATTAAAAAGGTAGTTTTCATCTGTCGTTTGGAATATTTTGATGCAAAAAAGCCATGCGTAGAGCATGGCTTCTGAATTAAATAACGAGGATGTTCTATGCGTTAGTCGTTGTCTTCTGCTTCGATTTCGCTTGCTATGTACTGGTTGTTAACCTTGTAAGCTTCAGCCTCAATACGTTGACCATGTAAAGTATGGAAACTTAGACCATCTTCATAGCGAGTGTTTTGGTTTACGTAGACAGTTTGATTGCCAGATTGCGTTTGAATGACAAAGCTCAATGCATCGTCATTTGTGCTCTGAACTTCACCTTCAAAATCAACGTCATTATCATTCCAATCTTGTGAATCATCGTCGTGTTCAAATTCTATTTCGGTAGCAACATTTTCGCCGTTGGCTTGTTTCGTTGTTACTTCAACTTCTGTACCTACGGTCAAGTTTGATTGGTTACCATCTTCGTAACGAGTATTATCATTGACAAGAAAGCGACCTTTGTAGCTTAAATCAAATGATGATTTGTCGTTAGCTACCCAAGTAATAATGCCTTCGATTTCAGTGTCATTATCGATTTCGTCAAAATCTTCGACTTCCACTTCATCTGCTTTCAATACAGAGCCTACCATTGAGCCTGTCACTTCAACCCAAAGACCGTTAGATAATCTATTGCTGCTTCCACCGTTGTCGATGTGGGCAATTGAATAATCAACACTTAGATTAGCACCAAGTTTGAAAGTCGATTCATTTAAATCGCTTATTAGCCCTTCAACTTCAACGGATTCTGTCAAGTTAGAGTGCTCAAACTTAACAACAGAAAGTACTTTGTAACCTGCATTCGCTGTTGGTAAAGAAGAGACCATCACCCAATCGCCATTTTCAATTTCACGTGACAGATCTGTAAAGGTCAATGCGATGCCATTGACTTTAAATGTGCCATTATTGTGGTTGGTGTCTGAAATAAGACCAACGATGGTCGGTTCAAGACCAACTTGAGCCCCGCCAGTGTGAGCTGAAGCGCTACGAGCATTAGATGAAATAGAGACCATCATGTTCTTTTCTAAGTCTGCAATAGCCACGTCCTCACCCGCGTAAGTGGCGCTGTCTACTTGATAGCTATAGCCATTCACAACAATGGTGTTGCCAGAAACAGAGTCAATGGTACCTTGAATTGCTGATGGAGCTTGCGTGTTGTTATCGTTGCTTCCATTGCTATTGCTGTCACTACCGCCACAGCCAGTTAGAATTAAACCGACAACCGAAATCAGCGCTAACTTTTTCATCTATATACTCTTTATTTAGTTTATTGAGGGTGTATCTTATAAACTCAAACGTGAAGCACTCGTGAAGAAAGGTGAAATAAATCGATGAAAGTTTTGATCGTTGATGACAGCCACAATGTTGCAGAAACCATTGCCGATTACCTAGAGTTGGAAGGGATGGTGATCGATTGTGCTTATCATGGTGAAGCGGCATTGAAGTTAGCGTCTGAGAATCATTATGACGTGATTATCATGGACATCATGATGCCTAAATTGGACGGCATCTCAGCTGTTAGAAAGTTAAGAGAAGAGGTGCAGTGCCCTACGCCAATTCTATTTTTAACCGCTAAAGATAGGTTGGACGACAAAATCGCTGCCTTTCAAGCGGGCGGAGATGATTACTTAGTTAAGCCTTTCGCCATGCAAGAGCTCAGTTTAAGGCTCAACGCATTGGCAAGCCGAGGACCACGTCAAGGTATTGGAAAGCAGGTTTTTGCCGATATTACTCTCAACTCGCAGACAGACGAGGTATGCCGAGAAGGTAGGCTTATTAAGTTGAGTCGTATTCAGCTTAAGATACTAAAAGTCCTTATGCGCCATGCGCCAGCAATTGTTTCAAGAACTGAAGTGATTGATTCTGTTTGGGGTGATGAGTCGCCAAGCAGTGATGCACTGCGAAGTCATATTTATGGCCTGCGTAACGCGCTCGATAAAGGGTTTGAACATTCACGATTAGAGACTATCCATGGACAAGGTTACCGACTCAAAGCATAACGCCTCAAGACACGGCGATTACCCGAGCATTTACCGAAAAATCCGTCGCAGCTTTGGTTTGATGACCTTGGTCATGTTTGGCCTTTTCTGGACAGTGATTTATATCGCTGAAAACCAGATGGAAGTGATCAGCCTGCACCACTGGCTAGACACTGAAGCTAATCGTTATACGTCTGAATATCAGTTGCTTGGCGAAGAAGCGTTGTTGCCGAATAAAAATGAGTTTTCAACCTATTGGAGTGAAAGAGAAGTGCCCAATTGGTTAGCTCGGTACAAAGAGCCCGGCTTCTATGAACATCTGTTGGGTACGGAAGATAAACATTTTTACGTATTCGAACACCCGTCAGGCAAAGGGCTGATGTATATCTTGTTTCAAGATGACGCCGACGACTACCTCGACGATTATGAATGGAGCCTCCACAACTACACCCTCATACTTGGTGGTTTAACGTCCATTTTTATGGTTTTGTATGGAATCTATGTTGTACGCTCGCTGTCGAGGCCACTCAATCAGATAGAAAAGAAAATAGGGCAAATGCACCCTGAGCAGCCAAGTTTTGAAGTCGAGACGTCTTACGCTGAAACACGACATATTGAGCAAACACTTTTAGATTCAAAGAATCACATTTCAGGATTTTTTCAGCGGGAAGAGGAGTTCAATCGATTTGCCTCTCATGAACTTAGAACCCCGATTATGGTGATTAAAGGGTCGGCTGATCTGCTAACTAAAGTACCCAATCAACCTCCTGTTGCGTTAAAAGCGATTAATCGCTTGCAAGAAGCGAGTGAACAGATGCGAGTGCTGACTGAAATGTTTTTGTTGCTTGGTAAAGAGAGTATCGATGAGCACCATTTCGGTCACTATGACCTGGAAGTCGAAGTTCAGAATCAGTTGCTTGAAATGGCGCCTTTGTTTGCCAAGCAGGATGCGAGTTATAACCTAGACGTAAAAGGGACTGTCACTGTGTATGCGCCAGAGAGCTTTATTACTATTGTATTGAATAACTTAATTAAAAATGCGTTTAGCTACAGTGTTGGCGATGTTGGAATTGTGGTGACAGGTTCTCAATTAGTGATCACTAACCGTCATGAGGGCAATGATACTTACAATGCAGGCTATGGTTGTGGTTTAGTGATTGTGCAACGAATCTGTGAGCGAATGGGTTGGAGTTTTGAAACTCAAGATGATGGACTTCAGTTCAGTACTTACTTAGATTTCTCAGCGGATAAGCAAGCAGGTAACCGGTAGCTTCATTATACAAGAGACCTATCAGAAGGTGAGTAGTGTGGCTAAGTTAGCCACACTAGCATATGAGTCGTTATACGATCTTAAGCGCGTGATGGCGTGTGAGCTGTTTGTGTAGCGAGTCTTTTAGCTCCATGCGTTCTACTTTGAGGTTGTGCATGCTGTCGTCATCGATAGGGCTGCCAGAGATTTCTAGCTGACGGATGTCGTAGTCGAGTTGGTGGTACTTCTGCATGTCTGCTTTGAATTTTTCGTCGTCGTGGTTGAGCTGAACAATGTCTAATTTAAGATCTGGGAAATCTAAGATAAAGGCATGGTTTTCATTGAGCATTGGCACTTCCTCACTTGTCTAATTAACTTCAGTATAGAGCCTATTTTTGAAGATAAATGTGTTCCTAAACACAAAGCGAGAGCAGGATCAAAAAAGGGCATTAGCGTTCCATTGTGGATGCGCTAATGCCCTTCGTTATTTTAGTAGGAGCAAATACTACTTCGCTTTCTTGCTAGAGCGTTGTTGCTCTTTGTGTGCAAGCTTCTCTTTTTTGCGTTGCTCGATAAGATGAGCAGCTTCGCCACCTACGTGGGTTTCACCACGCGCATTTGATAGCTGAACTTGCTTTTCACGTTCACGGAAACGCGCTTTTTGCTCGTCGCTGTGCTTATCAACACATTTAGGGCAGCTTACGCCTTTCTCGAAGTGCTCAGAGGCTTTGTCTTCGTCAGTGATTGGCAAGCGACAAGCGTTACACACATCGTAGCCGCTCTTTTCTAGCTGGTGGTTTACCGCAACACGACCGTCAAATACGTAGCAGTCGCCTTCCCACATGCTCTCTTCTTCTGGTACTTCTTCTAAGTACTTAAGAATGCCGCCTTCAAGGTGGTAAACCTCATCAAAGCCTTGTTCTTTCATGTAGGCCGTTGACTTTTCGCAACGAATACCGCCAGTACAGAACATCGCGACTTTCTTGTGCTTCTTAGGATCAAGGTTGTCTTCAACGTATTGAGGGAATTCACGGAAGGTTTCCGTATTTGGGTTTACGGCATTTTTGAATGTGCCGATGTCCACTTCGTAGTCGTTACGAGTATCAACCAGAATCACATCAGGATCAGAGATCAATGCGTTCCATTCGTTTGGTTTCACGTAAGTGCCGACAACATGGCGTGGGTCGATGCCCTCAACACCCATGGTTACGATCTCTTTCTTAAGCTTAACCTTGGTGCGGTTGAATGGTTGTTCTTCGTTGAACGATTCTTTGTAAACAACATCAGCTAAGCGAGAGTCTTGTTTGAACCATCGAAGAAGAGCGTCGATAGATTCACGCTTACCCGCAACGGTGCCGTTGATGCCTTCACTCGCAAGTAGCAAAGTACCGCGAATTTTGTGGGCTTCTAGAAGCTCTGTCAGTGGTTGGCGAATTTCTTGGTAATCATCAAGTGCTACGAATTTATACAGAGCACATACAACATATTGAGACATGGTTTTTCCTTTCTGCGAGCTGGAACGTAAATCCAGAGCGTTGCCTGTTATGAGTAAAACTGAGTATTTCAACTCGGTTCTGTCTTGTTGGCTTATTAAAATCAGGCGCAGTATAACCAAGGCGGTGCGGGACAAAAACCAACCAAACGTAGGGCTATATAACACTATTTTCATTATGGTTTTAGGTGTGGTGAAAAGACCGTTATTTGATAAGTGATTTTAGCTCAGATAAGTAGAGGTGCTTTGCTGTCTATTGAATACTTGGCTAAGAACTTATGTTGTATCTCATCTCAATGAGTTGGTGTTCTCCGACGATTTCTACTTCACGAATGAACTCAAAGCCGAACTTTTCATAGTAATTCTTTAGGTATTGATGGGCGTGGATTTCAATGACTTTAGCACCATGTTCAGGGGCGTGTTTTAGAAGTGCACCAACAATTTTAGACGCGATACCAGATCCTCGATAAGGCTGCAGAACCGCAACACGTGCCATGGTTGAGTGTCCTGATTCATCAATGTGCAAGCGTGCCGTCGCGACTAAATTATCTTCATCGGTGATGAGAGCATGATGTGAGACAGGATCGAGCCCATCAAGATCCAATATGTGCGGTATGCCTTGTTCAACAACGAATACTTGATGACGAATGGACTGTGCTTTCGTTATCAATTCTGGGTTGTTACCAATCACCAATTCCATTTCATTGCTCCATGCTGCTAACGAATGTTGTGAAAATACCCTATTTGTGAGGGGCTGTACGTTTGTAACTTGTCCTTAAACTAAGGCTTTTGAATAGCCGCTTGTCTCTATGTCGATGATCTCTACGGTCAGTGAAGCATTGGATAGTGGAAGAGCAAGTAATTGATCCAAAATGGACCTAGAGAGCATCGCTTTGACGCTTTCGTTACGCCCAGACAAAATACGCACAGAGACATGCACGAAGTCTTCTTTTACTTCACCTGTTTGGTAATGCTGGTAGGCAAGGCTGCGTACTTTGATGTCTTCTCCTGTTGGTGAGAACAACTGAGATTCCATCGCGCCGAGAAACACTTTCTGATTGAGTTGCTGACCATCAATAGTGGATGAGTGTTCGATAATACAATGAGGCAAAGTGATGTCCTTTCTGTGTTTTATAGCGACCTAAAATTAAGGCCAATGTGACTCTCTTGTTGAGAATGACATTGGCCCTTAATGCTGATTCGTTGCGGCTTTATCGGCAATAAGCCGATCAGGCTATCACCAAAGCGGTCAGTATCGTCAGCGATTACGCTTGGTTAAGTACTTCCGCTAAGCGTTTCACCGCTTCTGTTAATTCTTCTGGGTTGGCGTTGGTGAAGTTTAAGCGCAGTGCAGCTTTTGCTTCATCGGCCTTTGGGTAGAAGACTGGGCTTGGTACAACCGCCACACCATTAGAAAGCAGAGTTTTAGCCAGTTCAAAGGTGTCACACTCTGGGATTTCAACCCAAATGAACATCCCGCCGTCTACGGCTTTTAACACGCAATCTGCAGGCAGTTGTTTTTCTAGCTCTGAAAACAGCACTTCATAGCGAGACTTGTACAGTGAACGAATGCTTTCCATGTGTACATTAAAGTCTTGGTGTTTTAGAAGGCCAAGCAGTAAGGCCTGCATCGGCACGCTTGAGTGTAAATCTGCGCCTTGCTTCACTTTAATCAGTGGCTCAAGGTAGCTGCGTTTACCTGTCACTGCACCAATACGTAAGCCTGGCGATGCAATTTTAGAGAATGAACGAAGAACGATAGAGTTGTCTGGGCAGAAAGATGAAACCAACGGTAACTCTGTGCCTGTGAAACGCAGCTCGCGGTATGGCGCATCTTCAATGAATGCCACGTTGTATTTGATACACAGCTCAGCCACTTTTTGACGAGTTTCTGTTGTCCAGCAAACGCCAGTAGGGTTATGGAAATCAGGTACGGCATAGAACATCTTTGGCGATTGCTGTTCAAAGCACGTTTCTAGTTCGTCTAGGTTCGGGCCAAATTCAGTTTGAGACACGGTCGCAATGTTTGCTTGAACTAGGCCAAACACCTGCATCGCGCCTAAGTAGCTTGGCGCTTCCATCACAACTACATCATTGGGATCAACATATGCACGAGCAATCAAATCTAGACCTTGCTGAGAGCCTGTACAGATCATCGCTGTGTGAGTGTCAGGCAATTGGTAGCTTTGCGTTAGATGGTCAAGCAATGGGCCGTAACCAGCCGTAGAGCCGTATTGGAAAACTTCAGGCATGTTCGCTAGGTTTTCTAGCGTTGGCTTCATCAAGTCGATAGGAAATGTTTTCTCATCCGGTAAACCACCGGCTAATGAAATGACATTTGGATCGCTTGCGGCTGCGAGGATCTCTCGAATGTATGAAGATTGCATCTGTTGTAATGACTGTGCGATTTCCATGTGTTGTGTCTCGTCGTTTTTCGTTTTTATTCTATCGCTTGATATTACACGGCAATTGTAAAAATAAGCGTGTCCGTTTATGCTCTTAAACATGTCCATTTATGCTATTTAAACGATGTCGCGTCAACATATATCTCGAATCAATGATGTTCTGTTCCATATTCACCAAGACATTAGCCAGCCTTTGTCGGCAAAAGCGCTCTCGGAGATTGCAGCTTATTCCGAGCAGCACTTTCATCGCACCTTCAAAAGCGTGGTTGGAGAGTCGTTACATCAATACATTCGACGCACCCGAATGGAGTATGCTGCCAACCAGTTGATGTTCGATACCACGTCCTCGGTGGTGGAAATTGCCAGCAAGTGTGGCTTTAGTTCGGTGTCTTCGTTTAGCCGCGCGTTTAAAGCAACCTTTAACATGTCGCCAGGTGAGTGGCGTAAACACGATTTACAGATCGCCGAAAAGCCCTACTTGAAAGATCCTGAAGTCGCGGCGGGCTATTTGAATGTCGCGCAGCGAGTGCTACCTGAACCTAAGATCATTGAAGTGCCTGAGCGCATGGCAGCTTATGTGCGACACACTGGCTATAACCGTTCTATTCGTAATGCGTGGCTGATATTGAAAGCATGGGCGAACTCCGAACAACGCGATTTCTCGAGCCAGTTTGGTTTGCACCATTCGAATCCAGCTTGGGTTGAGATGGATCAGTGCCGCTACGTAGCGTGTATCGCGATCAATGAACCGATTAAGTATCGTAGTGTGGTTAATCAGATGGTGATTCCGGGCGGCTTACATGCTGTGTTTAGGCTGAATGGTCGTTATGGAGAACTGCTACCACAGATCAGTATGGTACTTGAGAAGTGGCTACCGACGTCTGGCTTCAAGCAACGTTCGACCCCGGCTTATGTGCACTATCATCAGAATCATTTTCTCAACACCGATGAAGTGTTTGAGCTCGATTTCTACCTTCCCGTGAGTTTTTACTAATCGATGGTTGTGCTGTTTTGTTGAACCAGACTTTGATCTTTTGTTGAGACAAATTAGCACAACCAATGGCAGCCAACGATTCTATGCAGGTGGGCTAAGATAAAGATGCTTTGTTGATAATTTGCCCCAGTAAATGATGACAACGTACGGATTAAACGATAGCATCCATTTCTAATTGCAAATAGTTCTTAATATCACTCGCTAGAATATGACCATTACCCACAAAGATTATCTAAAAATCGCTTTCCCTTTCATCATCTCAACGGTGACTCAACCTCTGCTTGGTGCGGTGGATACTGCCGTCATCGGGCAACTTGGCATCGCTGAACTGATCGGTGGTGTAGCGATCGGCACCATCATCATGAACACCATGTATTGGTTGTTTGGCTTTTTCCGTGTCAGCACGACAGGGCAAAGTGCGATGGCATTGGGGAAAGGGAATCGCTCTGAGCTAGCGGGCAGCTTGATGCGCCCATTCGTGTTGTCTGGTTTGGTGGGTTTGATCTTTATCTTGATACAACCCCTCATCTGGCAAGGTGCGATGTGGGTGATAGAGCCTGAAGCGAACGTGGCTGAACAAGCGCATATCTACTTCAGTATTTTGATTTATGGTGCGCCTTTTGTGCTGCTCAACTACACCATTATCGGTTGGTTAATGGGGCAGGCGAAAGCCAAAGAAGTCCTTTACACACAAGTGTTTGGCAACGTGTTGAACATTGTCTTGGATGCGGTGTTCGTACTCTATTTCGACTTAGGTGTTGCGGGAGTGGCATACGCAAGTTTGATTGCACAAATCACCACCTTTGCGATTGGTATGACGCTGGTGATGAAGACGAGCAACATCTCGGTTTCTGAGTTCCTGCAAGGCTCGAAGATGACTAAGAAAGACCTGTCGACAATCATCTCTTCGAATACTGACCTACTGTTACGTACAATTTGTATCTTGGTGTTCTTCAACATGATGGCACGTACTGGTTCTAAACTGGGTACTGATGTTCTGGCCGCTAACGCGATTCTGATGCAGGTGACCTTTATCGTCAGTTACATGTTTGATGGTATTGCTAACGCATCGAGTGTATTTGCGGGTAAAGCGGTCGGTCAGAAAAATGCGTCGATGTTGGATCGTGTATTAAGACTCAATTTTCAATGGACGGCAGGTTTCATTGCTGCGCTGACGCTTTTAACCTTGATATTCAAAGACATGATTGTTTTCTTGTTTACCGATATTCCAGCGCTGGTTGCCTTGTATCAAGAGATGGCTCCGTGGCTGATTGTGTTCCCGCTGGTGGCAGGCTTTGGCTTAACGGTTTACGGCATCTTTACCGGAACAGGTACCACGCGTCCGGTTCGAGATTCTAGTATTGCTACTTTGTTGGTGTTCTTGGCTGTTCAAGCGTTTGCGGTCGGAGCGTGGGGCAATCATGGTTTGTGGTTAGCGTTTACTCTGTTCTATCTTGGGCGTATCGCATTCCTGTACCCGTTTATCTCTCAGGTTAAACAGAAGTGTTTCCCAGCAGAAGATACCTCAGCGGCGTGTCATTAATGTAGAACGACCACCGCCATTTCTAAGACTTTATGAAAGCGCTTTACTATTTATGAACAATAAATTTAGTGGGCGCTTTTTTGTTCTTAATGAATTATTCAAAAAGGTTAATTAAACGGCAAATAAAATGCGATACGGTTCAATGTTCTCTTTTCATCACTCCAGCTAAATGATAAAGTTGTTATGTTATAACATCTGTCTATGAGTATCTGCGTGAACGCCCCACTATTGTCTGTTGACCGACTAACGATCAAAACCTCTTCAAGAACACTTTTCCAAGATATCCACTTCGATGTGTATCGAGGAGAACTGTTGGCGATCATGGGTCCTTCAGGCATTGGTAAGTCGATGCTTTCACGTGCGATCGCGGGCTTTATGCCAGAAACGGTTGAGGCTGAAGGTCATATCTCTTTATCTGGCGAAGCTGTGTGTGGTTTGCCGATGTTGCAACGAACGGCAGCACAAAGGCCAGCGGTTATTTTCCAAGATGCACTTCAAGCGTTAAACCCTCTTGTTTCTATTGAAGGCCAACTCAGTTTGGCATTGACGGGGACTCGCACTAAGCTTAAATCACAAGACAAAACCAAGCTCACTGAACTGTTGGTGCAGTTAGGATTCCCAAATCCAGAAACCATCTTGCCGTTGTATCCGAGCCAAATCTCTGGGGGACAACGTCAACGAGTGTGTATTGCGATTGGCTTGTTGAGTAACGCCGATATCATCATTGCAGATGAACCGACTAGCGCGTTAGATCCGGTGACAGAGCAAGAGATACTTAAGCTGATTCGAGACAATGTAAAGCAACGCCAAATTGGTGGTTTGCTTATTACCCATGACCTGCACAGCGCCTTAGCCTGTGACAAGTTATTGGTGATCGATGATGGCGGTGTGGTGGCTTATGGTGCACCTAAACACGCGCTTGAATCGAGCTCTCACGCTTTCTGCTGTTCATTGAGAGACCTAATCGAATGAGCTCGACCTTATCACTCAATTCAGAAGTCTCACCGTCAATGCCTGTGATTGATTCAGAAACACAAACACTGATTGAGATTAAGTTCGAGAATGTCGGGGTTCATTATTACTCAGTGCCGAGTTGGTTGGGTGGTAAGGCGTTCAAAGCGCTACAGAACATCGACCTCAATGTTGAAGACAAAAGCCTGGCTATTGTTGGGCGCTCTGGTGCCGGTAAATCTACGCTGATTGAACTACTGTTTGGTTTGAAAGCGCCAACTCTCGGTAGCATCAGCTTGTTTGGTCATTCGCTGCCTATTCGCAATAGTAAAGCGCAAGCCATTGTGTGCCGCCTGATCCAATTAGTGCCACAAGAACCACACACCAGTCTTAACCCTTACTACACCGTTCGACAGATCTTAGCCGAGCCGCTAAGCAACCTAGATGTTTCTGGCAATCATGAAAGCATCATTGAAGAGACGCTGTTGGACGTTGGCTTACCTGCCACCTTGCTATCACTGAAACCTAATCAGCTTTCTACAGGCCAAGCTCAACGTGTGGCTATCGCTCGGGCTCTTGTCGTTAGACCCGCAGTGTTGGTGGCCGATGAGCCGACTGCCAGCCTTGATCCTGTGAACCGTCAAAGGTTGCTGGATTTACTTAACTCACTGAAAAATAAGCGCGACATGCTAATCGTTTTGGTGACGCATGATCTCGGTGCGGCAAAGGCGCTTTGTGAAGAAATTCTGGTTCTTGACCATGGCGAGATGGTGGAGCATGGACCGACACCTCAAGTGATGAGCACACCTGCTCACCCTGCGACTCAGTTGCTGATCGAATCTCAGCCACTTTCGAAATCTACTTGTTAACACAACCTTATTTATTACGAAATACTGCTTATTAACGAAATACAGCTTACAGAGAAAAATAACTATGCGTTTTAATTCAATCAAACTGGCTTGCGCGCTTGCGTTGGCTCTGCCTTTGACTGGCTGTTTTGACTCTCAACCAGAGTCGAGCGATGCCGCCGTCAAATCTGAAATCCGAGTTGCGATGATGCAACCGCCAAGAACGGGCTTGTCACCACTTTCTGATGACGCTTTTAAGTTATCTCGTTGGAGCACGGCTGAAACACTGGTTAATTTGAGTCCTACTTCAGTAGCACAGCCGATGCTGGCAACGGACTGGAAACAGGTTGATCCATTAACTTGGCAATTTACGGTTCGTAAAGGCGTTAAATTCCACGATGGTTCGACGTTAACGGCAAACTCTGTGGTGAACTCTCTACAAAAAGCGCTTGAAGCAGCACCTAAGCCGCGCATTCTAGATGGTGTAGACCTAGAAGTGAAAGCGATGGACAACTACCGCGTAGAGATCAAAACCAGCTTTGATGACCCTCTTCTACCAAGTCGTTTATCAAGCCCTCAATTAGCGATTCTTGCAGCAAGTGCGTACCAAGAAGATGGTCGTGTGATCCCAACGGGCGCTGGCACTGGTCCATTTGAATTGACTGAAATTAACGGTACAACAAGCGCGAAACTGAAACGTTTTGATGGCTACTGGGGTCAAAAAGCACAGGTTGAGTCTGTGATTGCAGAATACGTTCCGAACGGTTTTGCGCGCGCTGCGGCTCTAAGAACCGGTACGGCAGACATCGTAGAAGCGGTACCCGTTTCACAAATCGCGACTATTGATCCTGATCTGCTTTACGAAGTAGCGATGCCTCGTACTAATACGCTTTACCTGAACAACAAGTCAGGCGTGTTCAGCGATATTAATTTGCGTAAAGTCGCGGCTGCTGCGGTAGACAGAGAACAGATCGTTAGCACTGTTTATGAAAACCACGCGGATATCGCACAAGGTCTATTAGGCCCTGCGCTTGCTTGGGCTGAGCCAATTCGACCTGAAGGTCAGGCATTGGACAAGACTCTAAAAGCGAACGGCGAAAGTATCGTTATCGGCACATTTACCGACCGTGCAGAGCTTCCAGAAGTGGCAGCGCTACTGAAGCAACAGCTTGAAGCGGCTGGTTTCAAGGTTGAGCTGGATATCCGTGAATACGCTCAGATAGAAAACGATGCGCTATCAGGAAAGTTTGATGCGTTTATCCTTTCTCGCGCAACGGTTCTAGATTCGGGTGATCCGGTGGCTTACATGATGAGTGACTTTGGCTGTAAGGGTTCATTCAACCTTGGTCAATTCTGTTCTCAAGAGGTAGATAAAGCACTGGCTCACGCTGACCTACAACCGCTAGGTGCACAGCGCCAGCAAGCGATCATCGAAGCTGAGCAAAAAATCTTGAACGACTTTGCTGCGATTCCACTGCTTCACGAACGTGTGATTCAAGGTGAAAGCAAGCGCGTAAGCAATGTGGTTCGTGACCCAAGTGAGCGCCGTTTAGTTGACCAAACTACACAGATCAAACAAGTGAAACAGGCTAACTAAATAGATGCTATCTGCTGAGACTCTGCGTCGAACCTTATTTCTCTTGACGCCTTGGTTATCAAGAATCGCCTCACTGATTGTGGTGGTGATTCTTGTTGGCTTGATGCCTGACATTTCGGGTATCGATCCAAGCCAATCTATTTTGCGAGCTAGGGCGGGGCAACAACATTTGCTTACGCCTGAAGCTCTAGCAGCGGTACGAGCTGATCTTCAGCTTGACCGTTCGGCAAGCGAACGCCTGATCGACTGGGTAGGAAGTGCCTTTTCGGGTGATCTAGGGAAATCATGGATTGATGGTTCTTCGGTTGCACTAGGCATTCAAAAGACAGCGTCGACGTCTCTGTTTCTGATGTCGAGTGCACTTGTGATGACTTTTGTGCTGTGCGGTGCAGGCTTGCTTGCCACCTTGCGTAGCTGGAAGAAAGGCAAACTGGGGCAGAGTTACAGCAGTTTAAGCACCGTATTAATATCCTTGCCAGAGTACGTGGTGGCCTCGGTATTAATACTGGTGTTCTCTATCTGGTTAGGTTGGCTGCCGCCGTATGGTTGGCAAGGTTGGCAAGACATCTGGCTACCGAGTTTAGCGCTCGCATTGCCCGCCAGTGGCCTATTTAGTCGCCTACTCAGAGACAGCTTACAACGCGTTTTAAATGAACCTTGGGTGATCACTTGGCTCAGTGCCAACATTCACTCCAACCAAATTATTCGTTTTGCGCTAAAAAGAGCGTTGAGCAGCCTGATCCCACAAATCGCAATGATCGTTATTGGTTTAACGGGTGGTGCGGTCGCGGTTGAGCTTATCTTCTCGATTCCGGGTATCGGGCGCATGATTCTTGGTGCTGCGAAGGCGCAAGATCTGCCTATGCTGCAAGGCGGCTTGCTGGTGTTACTGTTGTTTTCGATTGCAGTAAGCAGCATCAGCTTGTTTGTTCAGCAGTTGATTCTGGGTCACAGCCTGAAAAGCGGCAAGCTCATCAGTAGCCACTCTTCTTTTCGTTTTACCCAGAGTCGCGCGAAGCGTGTCACTGCTTTTGCAATCTTCTCATTCCTAATTGCTATTGTGGTATGGGCTGCATTCCGAGACCCATATACCAGCCAATTCTCACGTCTGGCATCACCGAGTTGGCAAGCGCCTTTGGGGGCAGATGGCATTGGCCGAGACCTACTGGCGAGAATTGGTTCTGGTATGGTCGCGACCTTCCAAGCGGGTATTTTGGCAACCTTCCTGAGCTTGGTGACGGGCATTATCATGGGCTTCAATACGCGTTTTAGCCAAGGCCTTATCGAGATCACTAAAGGCATCCCTTACATCATTGCTGGCCTTTTGGTTGCGGGTTTAACAGGGATGAATCCGAACAGCGCATTAATCGCGATTGTATTGGTATCTTGGGCGCCATTGGCGGCGCACTGTTCAAGTCTGATTGTAGAAGCAAAGGCTCAGCCTTATACACACCTCGCGCCACTGTGGGGCACCAGTAAGCTGAGAATTTTCCGCTTCTACTTGCTTCCTTATGTGTTACCACCGTTGCTAAGACACGCATTGTTAAGGCTTCCTGTAATTACTTTAAGCCTGACTTCGTTGAGTTTCATCGGATTAGGGGCAAAACCACCAACACCGGAATGGGGTTTGATGATTGCAGAGAACTTGCCATACATTGAACGCGCACCACTGGCGGTAATGGGGCCTATTATTGGGCTGATTCTATTGGGTGCTGCCATCAATATGATGTTTGATGGTTAACCAAAAGAGTCGGTTGCTGAGGTTTCTAAATTGACGATTCGATTGGGTATTCGATTTAGCATTTATGTTGTAACCTTGAGCCCTGCTTTGTAGAGAAGCTTTTTGATCGGCTCAAAAGCTAAACCGACCCTAGTTAAGTGTTAAGGATTCAACATGTATCTTGTTTTGTATTGCCACAATATTGGTATGACCGACTTTTCCTTCTTTGAAACGGAAGATTTCGACAAAGAAGAGGGCTATATCGTAAGAGGTAAATGGCCGAGCGAGAAAGCGTTTCGTGATTACTTAACCAAAGAGTTTGGTGACATGAGCGAATTCAAAGTGATCGACTTAATCGCCAAAGGTGCAGAAGCAGAACACTACTCACCAGAAGAGTTGATGAGCTTATCTCTCTAACTGTCAGCTCTTAACAACTAGCTAAATAATGTTTTATCAAACGAACAAACAAATGGCAGCCTGATTGGGCTGCCATTTTTCGTTTTAGGTTTAAGCTATTTGCTCGAAACCTTAAGTAGTGAAATTGGGGCTACTGTGCCACTTCGTCAACCAAGTACAAGATTGACTGATACGGAATGCCACTGTGATGGGATAAACCGATCTCACAGGTTCGGCTGTTGCTGAATCCGCGAGTGCAGTTGCTCGGTACTTGTTCTTTGAGTGGGTGTACTGCCGCCTCGTTCAGCTCTGGGGTGGTAAAACCTTTGTCACCCGCCCAGCCACAACATTGGATATGCTCAGGAACAATCACCTTTTCAGTACAGGCTTTAGCAAGGCTCAACATCGCGCCTTCTAAGCCCATTCGACGAGAACTACACGTCACATGCAGCATCACGGTTTCTTGCAGCGGCTTAAGTGTCAGGTGCTCAAGCAGGTATTGATTCACAAACCCTGTCGGCTCTAATACCTCTAACGGTTTGGTGAACTGTTCAATACTGCGTTTAGCACATGGACTGGTGTCCATTAATACTGGGTATTCACCCTGACGACTGGCTTGCCACAACACTTCTTCGAGTTGTTGTGCTTTAGATTGGGCTAAATCGGTCATCCCTTTGCTGTCGTAAGGCATACCACAACATTGGTCATCTAGCTTTTTCGGAAGAATAACCTCAAATCCGGCTTTGTTAAGCAAAGACATGGTCACTTCAGTTAGGGGACGTTGATCGCCCGCATCGCCTTGTTGTCCCATAGTTCGACTGGCACACGAAGGGAGATAAACCACCTTCTTATGATTGCTTGAGGATTCTGCCGTCACTGGTGATGAGACTAGCGAGTGACTATTGGATTGCGGCATCTCAGGCATCCAAACCGGTGTCGCGCCTTTAGTCATTGAGCGCAGGCCGTTGGTTAGCTTGCCGACGGTATTTGCGCCTAATACTTTACTCGCCACTTGGTTGGTTTTGAGCCCAGCTTTGGTCAGCTTTGTGGTGGTCGAGAAATGATCCGCTGTCCACTTAGCGATTGGCGTAAATTTTTCGTACTTGGCAATACGAAGCTTCTTAATTAAATCTCCGGTGTTGATTCCCACTGGGCAACGCTCGGCACACAGGCCAGTTGCGGCGCAGGTATCGATACCTTGGTATTCGAAGGTTTTCTCTAGCTCACTTGCTTCTACTTCCTTACCTGCAGCACGGCGGCGTTGTAACTCACGGTACAGCACGATACGTTGGCGTGGCGATAGGGTTAAGGTACGAGACGGACAAACAGGCTCGCAGAAGCCACATTCAATACAGCGGTCGACAAGGTCGTCAGCAGCAGGCATTGGCTTCAAATTGGTGATGTGTGAATTTGGATTGTCGTTAATAATAACGCCGGGGTTGAGCAGTCTTTCTGGATCAAACAAGGCTTTGATTTGTTGCATCAAGGCGTAGCCATCTTTGCCCCATTCCAATTCGACATAGGGCGCCATATTACGGCCAGTGCCATGTTCTGCTTTCAGTGAACCTTGGTATTTCACCGCGACTAGTTCGGCCACGTCATCCATGAAACCGCCGTAGCGATCGATTTCTGTTTGGCTATCAAAGCCTTGCGTAAACACAAAATGCAGGTTGCCTTCGAGGGCATGGCCGAAAATGATCGCTTCGCTGTAGTCGTATTTGTCGAACAGCTCTTGCAGCTCTCGAATACCATTAGCAAGGTTTTCTACAGGGAAAGCCACGTCTTCAATGATAACGGTCGTACCGACTTCACGCACTGCGCCAACTGCTGGGAACATGCCTTTTCGGATGCCCCAAAGAGTCGCGACTGTCTTTGGATCGGAAGTGAAAGGCACTGATTCAACAATCGTGTAATCAGCCAATGCGTCCAAAATTGATTTACATTGTAAATCTAAGTCCTGCTGGGAGCTGGCGTGTGATTCAACCAAAATCGCTGCCGCTTCTAAATCTAAGCTCGGCATAAACGCAGGCATACCCGGTTTATCAGCCACTGAACGCAGCGCTCTGCCGTCCATTAACTCAACAGCAGCAACCGGAGTTTTTGACAGCGTAGTAACGGCTTTACTGGCTTGTTCGATGTCGGCAAACACCAACAGAGCCGAGGCTTTGTTTGGGTGTTCGATAACCGTGTTGTAGGTAATCTCAGCAATGAAGCCGAGCGTGCCTTCTGAGCCAATCATCAAGTGTTTGATGATCTCAATTGGATCGTGGTAATCAACCAAAGCATTCAGAGCGTAGCCAGTGGTGTTTTTGAGGCGGTATTTGTGGCGGATTCTGTCTGCAAGTTCTTGGTTTGACGCTGTCTGTTGATGTAATTCAACAATGCCTTCAAACAGTTCTTTGTGCGATTGCTTGAATGCCTCAACACTTGCGTTGTCAGCCGTATCAAGCAGGGAGCCATCACTCAATACTATTTTCATGCTCTCAACGGTGCGATACGAGTTTTGCGCAGTACCACAACACATGCCACTGGCGTTGTTCGCCGCAATACCACCGATTTTACAGGTATTGATGGAGGCTGGGTCTGGGCCGATTTTACGTTGGAAAGGGGCAAGATATTTGTTGGCATCAGCGCCAATCACACCCGGTTGAAGGATGATCTGATTGCCGTTATCTACGATTTCGTGGCCACGCCAGTCATCGGTCAGTGTGATGAGTACCGAGTCTGAAACGGCTTGTCCTGAAAGGCTGGTGCCCGCAGCGCGAAAGGTAAAATGAATGCCGAGTTCGCGACAGCTTTGAATGGTGAACATCACTTCGTCTAAGTTTTTAAGCCTTAGAACTATTTTCGGCACCAAGCGATAAAAACTCGCATCGGTGCCGTAAGCCAAGCGCTTTGCCTCTTGAGTGACAATGCGTTCCGTTTCTATTTTTTGAGCCAGTATCGCTTCAAGCTGCTGATAAGCTTGTGCGTCTATTACTCGCTCATGGGATGTGTTTGTCTCCATCTTTGCTTCCTTGTGCTTCTTATTTGGCACTGATTTGTTTTTATTTGTTTTCCAGTGCTTAAACGGTGTCACAACGGCAGTGGAATTGCTGTGACACCGATTGAACTTCAGTCTAAGTAGACCAAAGCATTAGTCCGAACCTGAACCTAAATCGTTGAGGTTTAATCTAGCCCCACCAGAGAGTCACGAGTTAAGTCTTTGATTGTCTTGGCGCCAGTTAATGTCATGGCAACGCGCATCTCTTTGTCGTACAGGTCGAGTAGGTTTTCAACGCCTGCTTGTCCTTGTGCTGCTAACGCGTAGACGAAAGAGCGGCCAAGCAAGGTGCAGTCTGCGCCCATCGCCATCATACGAACTACATCTAAGCCAGTACGAATACCAGAGTCGACCAGAATCTTAGTATCGCCTTTTACTGCGTCTGCAATTGCAGGCAGTGCTTTGGCACTTGATAGAACACCATCAAGCTGACGACCACCGTGGTTTGAAACTACGATACCGTCTGCGCCAAATCTCACAGCGTCTTTTGCATCTTCTTCATCAAGAATACCTTTGATGACCATCGGGCCGTCCCAGAAGTCACGGATCCACTCTAGATCTTTCCATGAAATCGACGGGTCGAAGTTGTCACCCAACCAACCGATGTAGTCTTCCAGTTTGGTTGGAGAACCTCGGTAAGTAGAGATATTGCCAAGATCGTGTGGTTTACCCAAAAGGCCAACATCAACGGCCCAGCTAGGATGACGCATCGATTGAAATACGCGGCGTATTGCTGCATTTGGGCCACTCATTCCTGAGTGCATGTCACGGTAGCGAGCGCCGGGTACAGGCATGTCTACCGTAAAGACCAGTGTTGTCACGCCAGCCGCTTTTGCACGTTCCAATACGTTCTTCATGAAGCCGCGATCTTTTAACACGTAAAGCTGGAACCACATTGGGCGTTCAATCTTAGGTGCGACTTCTTCAATCGGGCACACCGACACGGTCGACATGGTAAACGGAATGCCTTTGTTGTCTGCAGCTTTGGCGGCTTGTACTTCACCGCGTCTTGCGTACATACCCGTTAAACCAACAGGCGCCAGTGCAATTGGCATCGCTAGCTTCTCGCCGAACAGCTCGGTTTCTAAGTTTAGGTCCGACATATCATTGAGGACACGCTGCTTTAGCGCAATCTCAGCAAGGTCAGCCGTGTTACGGCGTAGGGTGTGTTCTCCGTAAGAGCCACCATCAATGTAGTGGAAAAGAAACGGTGGTAATTTCGCTTTTGCTGCGGCGCGGTAATCAGTCGATGCGGATATGATCATAATTTCAGTCCTAAATTCTTGGGATGTTGCTCTTTTTTGAGAGCTTGGTTTGGGCTGCTTTAATTCGGGAAAATGGCGTTAATACCCGTGGGTGTTGATGTGTTCTAGTATCCATCCCGGAACTCATCAACTGTCTTATTAGACGGTGTCGCTGTCGGGGAATTGAGTATTAACGCCAAGTGCTTTTGTAACGACTTATGGTCTACATAAGTGCGTCTGTCATATTGAAGCCGTAGATAACCACTAGGCCGATGATGCCCGTCATCACCAAGTAATAGAACGTAGGGATAACGGTTTTACGTAGTGTTGCACCTTCACGTCCTAACAAGCCTACGGTCGCCGAAGCGGCTACCACGTTGTGAATCGCAATCATGTTACCGGCTGCTGCACCAACGGCTTGTAGGGCAACAACGACTGCACTCGAGATAGTCAGGGTCTGCGCTACTTCGAATTGGAACTGGCTGAACATCATGTTTGAAACGGTGTTCGAACCTGCAATGAAGGCACCTAACGCACCAACAGTGGCACTCAATGCTGGGAATGCGCTGCCAACTAAGTCCGCGGCGAAGTTGGCTGTTGTTACAGGCATACTCGCTAGGTCAGCTGCGTTCACACCAGAGTTGATGAAGATACGAACCATAGGGATGGTGAACACCAGTACGAAACCTGCACCAATCAGTGTTTTACTTGATTCACCGAATGCTTTCGCTAGTGGCGCAGCGCTGCGGCCTTGAATCAGAACAGCAACCAGCGCAACAAATACTAGGATACCGCCCGGCAGATAAAGAGGTTGAATCGCTGTGCTTACGCCAGTCTCACCAAGGATGTTGCTGAATGAAAGGCTAACGCTCTTCAGTAGGCCTTTGAACTCTGGGCTCACACGGCTCGCAACCAAAGTCACAGCAAGCAGCACGTAAGGTGCCCATGCCATCGCCATGCTCATTTTCTTATGGTTTTGACTGTTGTCATCAAGGTCAATTTTCAAAGAACCTAGCCATTCAGCTGGCCACTTGTCTTCGCTTTCAAAGTCCCATTTTGATTTAGGTACTAGGAAGCCGCGTTTTGCTGCTGTTACAACAATCGCAAGGCCAACCAAACCACCAATCAGTGATGGGAACTCAGCACCGAGGAAAACCCCCGTTAGTGCGTAAGGAATAGTGAAAGCGGCACCTGCGAACAGTGCGAATGGCAGGATATCAAGGCCTTCAGTCCAGCTTTTGTTCTTACCAAAGAAACGAGTCAGCATCATCGCCATCAATACAGGAATCATCACACCAACGCAGGCGTGGATGATTGCAACACTTGATGTGATCTGTTGTAGGTAAGCATCCCATGTTGAACCATTGGCAATCAGGCTTTCACCGATGTTGTGCGTATCCAAACCTTTGTTTACGCCAACGATGATAGGTGTACCAACCGCGCCGAACGATACCGGCGTAGATTGAATCATCATGCCCATCAATACCGCAGCCAGCGCTGGGAAGCCGATAGCAACCAATAGTGGTGCAGCGATGGCAGCCGGTGTGCCGAAGCCAGATGCACCTTCAATGAATGAACCAAAACACCAAGCAATGATGATCGCTTGTACACGACGGTCTGCTGATATGTCAGTAAATCCGTTGCGGATGGTGGTGATAGCTCCGGTGTGTTTCAAAGTGTTTAATAAGAAGATGGCGCCAAACACAATCCAGAGAACCGACACGGTAATGCCGAAGCCTTGGAATACTGAAGCCAGCACGCGAGTGCTAGACATATCCCATGCGAATAGGGCGATAGCAACGGTTAACGCAAATGCCACGGGCATCGCTTTTTTTGCAGGCCAGTTAAGGCCAACCAGCAGAATGGCTGCAACAACTATTGGCGAAAAGGCCAATAATGCTAGTAGAGTTTCACTCATGGGTACTTCCTCGTACTTGTTTTCAAACGTTCATGTTTGAAGTGAATAACACGTCATTAGTTTTGTAGGTGTAATCTGAATCTCGAGGATTCAATTGTTGTAATTAGAGTCGCTTTATTTGTAACCGATGTGATTGCAAAAGCTGTTTTTGTAATTGTTTTGTTAATTTGGCGTGAATTTACCCCTTTATTTTTTATTGATATAGGGAAATAATGAAAATAATTAATTCCAAAATTGGCATAATCAAATGCGAGCAGACGATTTGATCCTGTTTTCACAGGTAGTAGAGCTGGGCAGTTTTAGTAAGGTGGCAGAACAAAATAACCTTACAAATTCGGTAGTTAGTAAGAGAATTGCGCGTTTGGAAGAAGAGATTGGCGTGCAGCTATTGTATCGAACCACGCGTAAATTGACGCTGACTGAGGCAGGTAAGGCAATGTTACACAGCGCCAAAAATGTGAAGCAGGCGGCTCAAGAGGCTATGGACGCAGTTTCAGGCTTTGGTGAAAATGTTAGTGGTCATATCAAAATGTCAGTACCTACTATCTCCGGAGATTTGATTCTCGCAGACGCTGTTGCCGAGTTTTGTAATATGCACCCAGGTTTAACGGTCGATATGTCTCTAAACAATCGCTTTGTCGATCTGGTTGAGGATGGTCTCGACTTGGTGATTAGAACCGGATACCTAGAAGACTCCAGCTTGATTGCGCGACACATATTGGATTCTCAATGGGTGGTGTGTGCCTCGCCGTCTTATATCGCTAAGAACGGTAAGCCGATGCAGCCCAAGGATTTGGTTGAGCATAATTGTTTGCAATATGCGTATCAAACAACGGGTGCTAGCGAATGGCAGTTCCTGCACAGTAAAGATGGTTGTACCGACAACGATAAGTACATTGTGCGTGTCTCGGGCTCTTTCTCGACTGACAACGCGACGGCATTAAGAAAAGCAGCGCTGGGTGGACATGGCGTTGCGTACGTGCCGCGCTGTCTGGTTTATCACGATATTCGCAATGGTCAGCTGGTGGATATCTTCCCTGACTTGGTGGGCAAGAAGTTGGGTATTTATGCGGTGTACCCCTTTACGCGCCAGCCTCCCAATAAGATTAAGTTATTGATTGAACACATCAGAACTCGTTATCTGACGATTTCACACTATTTTTAATAAGGATCACGATGGGCTATTTAAAAGAGTATCAATATCCAATCACCAATAAACAGATCGTCAGCGATGACTATTTTGGTCAGATAATCGAAGACCCATATCGCTGGTTAGAAGATGATAGAAGTGACGAAACCGCGCAGTGGGTGGCAAGTCAAAATGAAGTCACGTTTGATTACCTTGCTCAAATCCCGTATCGCGCAGAACTGCGAGAACGATTAGCGAAAGCGCAAGACTACAAAAAGAGCTCACAGCCGTTTGTGCGAGGGGATTACACCTATTTCTATAAGAATGATGGACTGCAGAATCACAGCATTCTCTATCGTCACAAAGAAGGGCAACAAGAGGAAATTTTCCTAGATCCGAACACTTTCTCGGAAGATGGCACTACATCACTGGGTTCGGTGTCGTTTTCTAAAGATTACAGCCTAGTGGCGTACAGTATTTCAGAGGGTGGTAGCGACTGGCGCAAGATTTTTGTTATCGATACCGAGACTAAACAGCAGCTTGAAGCCGAAATCACCGACGCTAAATTTACCGGCATTTCTTGGTTGGGTAATCGTGGCTTTTATTACTCTAGTTACGATAAGCCAGACGGTAGCCAGCTTTCTGCACGTACCGAACAGCACAAACTTTACTTCCATGAGTTGGGTACAGAGCAAGCTAGCGACAAGGTGGTTTTTGGCGAGAACAACGCTGAGCAGCACCGCTATGTATCAGGCTATACCACCGAAGACGACCGTTACTTGATCATTCTAGGGCGAGAGTCGACATCGGGTAACAGGCTGTTCTATATCGATTTAAACTCACTCGAACAATCGCTGAACACGCTGATTGACCATGTGGATAGCGACACTTATCTCATCGATAACCAAGATGAGACCTTCATTCTATACACCAATCTTGATGCGCCTAATGGCAAGGTGATGAGCTTTGATACTCGCGATGGGAAATGGCTCGATATCATCCCTGAGAAGCCACAGCCATTAGACATCAGCACTGGTGGTGGTTACTTGTTTGCGCACTACATGGTGGATGTGGTGTCTAAAATCGATCAGTTGGATTACCAAGGTAACTTAGTTCGAGAACTTCACATGCCTGGGATGGGGACGGCCAGTGGCTTAGGTGGTAAAAAAGAGCAAACCCAGCTTTATTACACCTTTACCAACTATGTCACGCCGCCAACGATTTTCTCATTCGATGTCGAAACTGGTAGTTCAGAAATCTATCAGCGATCTGAGTCACCGTTTGAATCTGACAAGTTCGAGTCTAAACAGGTCTTCTATACCTCAAAAGATGGTACACAGGTTCCGATGTTTCTCTCTTATAAGAAGGGACTAAAACTGGACGGTAATAACCCAACCATGTTGTACGCCTATGGTGGCTTTAACGTTAGCCTAACGCCTTCTTTCTCGGGCACTGTTGGTAGTTGGCTAGAACTGGGTGGCGTATATGTGGTGCCAAACCTGCGTGGCGGTGGTGAGTATGGTAAGGCGTGGCACAAAGCTGGCACTCAGCAGAAAAAGCAGAATGTCTTTGACGACTTCATTGCTGCTGCCGAGTTCTTAATTGAAGAAAACTACACCTGTAGCGATAAGTTGGCGATTCGCGGCGGTTCTAACGGAGGCTTGCTGGTAGGCGCTTGTATGACTCAAAGGCCAGAGCTGTTCCAAGTGGCTTTACCTGCGGTTGGTGTGTTGGACATGTTGCGTTACCACACATTCACGTCTGGCGAAGGTTGGGCGTACGACTATGGCACATCCGCGCAAAATAAAGAGATGTTCGAATATCTGCTTGGCTATTCTCCCGTTCATAATGTGGTTCGCGGCACGGATTATCCAGCAACTCTGGTGACGACTGCCGATCACGATGACCGCGTAGTACCGGCTCACTCTTATAAGTTCATCTCAGAGCTGCAAGATAAGCATGAAGGCGGTGCGCCCGTGATGATTCGTATCGATGTTAATGCGGGCCATGGTGCTGGAATGCCGCTGAGTAAAGCTATCGATCTCACTGCTGATATCTACGCATTTACCCTGTTCAATATGGGAATAGAGTCCCTAGATTCAATCTAGAAAATACTTAATTTTAGATAACTGGGTATTTGACTCAGTCTAAAAAGCCTCAAAATCTGCCTTAGATTTTGAGGCTTTTCATATATATGAAAATCAATCAAATTCACATCCAATTCTATTTGTTTTTCTACACCCTTTTCCGTGATAGCCGCCACCATTACTGATGAAATGAAAGCGATTTCAAGCTGAAATATTACGCATGTTTGTTTATAACTTATTGATCTAAATGCAGTAGTTTCCCCCGTGAATTTTCTAAAAGTTTCATGACATTTAAGCTGGTTTATCAGTGTGAACAGCGACCAACTTTTCAACTCTTTCATTGCTTAATATTTCCCTGTTCGATGAAAACTCAAAAAAATAATAGGGAATTACAATGCAAAAATTTAAGCTTTTGCCAATAACGGTCGCAGTGGCGGCTTCGCTTGCTTCACTCTCTTCTTTTGCTGCAGAGACGGATCTTGCTGCTCTAGAACAACGAATCCAAGAGTTGGAATCACAGGTTGGAGACATCAAGTACACTGATGACCAACAACAAGCGGTTCTAACTTCAGAAACGAATGTACCAGATGGCATTGTCTTCTCTGGTTATGCTCGTTACGGAGCTCACTACAAGAGCGGTGATGAACGTTACGTAGACATCGGTACAACAGGTCGTTCTGTCGGCCGTTTAGGTAACGAAGCTAATGGTGGTGAGGTTCAGTTAGCTAAGCTTTTCGAAGCTGACAATGGCGCTATCTGGGACATCGTATTCATGGCTGACCACTGGGAAGCTGACGCTTGGGCTGACGACGGCGGCTTGAGCATGAAAAAAATGTACGCTGGTGTAACCAATGTATTTGAAAGCCAACCAGAACTTTACATGTGGGCTGGTCGAGACTTCCATCAACGTCCGCAACAAGGTTTGAACGATTACTTCTGGATGACACACGATGGTCAAGGCGCTGGTTTTAACAATTTAGATTTCGGCGGCGCGAAGCTAGATATGGGCTTTGTAGGCCAAGTGAAAGGCGGCCTCGTAAATGACAATGGTCGATACGCAATTACTTCTAAACTTCACTCAATTAACGCGGGTATCGGTCAACTAGATCTCTATGCAAACTATGGTTTTGCTTCAGATGAAGCAGACTCAGACGTAGCGGGTGATCCAAAAGTCAGTGATGAAACGGCATACCTAGTAGGTGCAACATTAGGTTTGGGTGAGTCTAACAAGTTGGTTGTTAAGTACGGTGACGGTGCCGATTCATCGGTATATGACCTTAAAGGTGATTACCAGACTTTGTATGCAAGTGTTGAGGGTAGCTACGCGGCATCTGAACAGTTCATCATCGATTACTTAGTGTCTTACAAAGACAATTCTGGCTCAGACTTAGATCGTGAGAATACTGAATACGCGGGTATCGTTCGTCCACAATACCAATGGGATGATGTTCACTCTACATGGTTAGAAGCTGGCTACGGCATGGTTGATTACGATGACGACGGTGAAGAGAAAGCGTGGAAAGTAACTCTGTCTCAAAACGTTTCTCTAGGTGGCTTACCTTGGAGCCGTCCAATGCTTCGCTTCTACACAACCGTGGGTGATGTAGAAACGAAAGGCAACACAGTGAAGACAACCAATGTTGATACATTGTCGTTCGGCGCAATGTTTGAAGCTTGGTGGTAATCAACAGATAGAAAGAGCAACGCTTTGAATTAGGCATATTTTCAAAGCGTTCATGTTGAAATAGCCATACGTTACAAATAGTAAGTACATACTGTCCATTTTAGTCCTAAAGGCAGATTGATTAGGGCACGTTTCAATTAACTCCATTCTTGGGCACATTTTATGTGCCCTTTTTTTCGCCACTAGATCAGGGATTTACTATGAGACTTTCTTCCATCGTGTCTCGAGTTTATTTTGGTTTCTTCGTACTGATTGTGATCATGCTGGGTTCTGCATGGTTAAGCATCAGTAGCAATAAAGACATCACCACTCGAATCGAAAACATCACCCAGCAAGCTACGCCATTAATGCTTCAATCCTCCACGTTAACCATCCGATTTCTGGATATTAATCGCAGCACCACACCCTACTTATCCGCTAACTATATTGATGAACTTGAGCCACTGAAACAAACCGTCTTAAACAACATCGAGCTATATCAGCAGCAATTGAACTGGTTCGAAGGTAAGGGCGTAGCTGGTTCACAAATGGAAGCCATGCTTAATAACATCACTCAAATAAGTTTGTTGACTATCGAAAAGATAGAGCAGGTATTAGAGCTTTATGTTAAGTATTTGGATAGCAAAGATCTCGGTTCGATGGGACAAGCGCAATTTCAATCTGTGGTGGGACAGCTCAATAATACTTTGGTGAATCAACTCGCGAGTGCAGATTCAGAGCAGACACAAAAGGCAGTCGAAGCTTTGTTGGTGCAATTGAGTTTGATTGCCGCGGAAGCCAACGAAGCGTTTTCACTGCAAACATCTTCGGAGGTTCGTGGGGTAGAGCGTCGCCTACAAAGTCGCAAAGAGCGATTCGAACAAGCGGTCGCAGATTTAGATAATCTGGATTCATCTTTGCTGCGCCGCAGTAAACAGTCTTTATCACTGCTCGCTTCACACGCGTTTTCAGCCAGTGGCTCAGTCGCTATCCATAAAGAAACCGTCAAACTCGATGAGTCTATCTCCCTTCAAAAGCAGGAAATTGAACAGCTAATCGATCAACAGTTAAGTCACTTTGATGAGCTTTCAATGTACGCTGAAGACACCGCGACACGCCTGTATCACGAATCGATGGACTCTTCACAGCAAGCCCTTTGGATGCAGAGCGTAATGGCAGCCATTTCCGTGCTTCTTGCTTCGATGATTGGGTTGAACATTGCCAAAGGAATTCGTAAACCAAGTAAGCTGCTGCAAAGTGCACTGGACCATGTCGCCAACAAGGATTTGAGCGCTATGGTGCAGTATCAAGCGAATAATGAGTTTGGCTTAGTTAGCAATAAAGTGAACTTGGTGATCAGCCACCTGACACAAATGATAGAGAACATGCGTCAATCGTCGACACGCTTAAAAGAGGCGTCTTTGGAAAACCAAAGCACTAGCCGTTCATTGAGTGAGGCGATGCAAGACCAAACCAATCAAACCGTTATGGTAGCAACGGCCATGGAGCAGATTGAGTGCTCGGTGACGGAAATAACTCAAGCCGCTAATCAAACACTAACGCTTGTAACCGAAGCGGTGTCGAGTTCCTGTGCTGGTCAGAAGACCATGGATAAAAGCGTCGAGTTGATGGGCAGTTTAGAGCGTAAGTTAGCAGAATCAACAGCGACCATCGGCCAGCTTGAAAGCGAAAGCGCTAGCATTGGCTCTATTTTGGATGTGATATCTGGGATCTCCGAACAAACCAATTTGTTGGCATTGAATGCAGCCATTGAAGCGGCGCGAGCGGGCGAACAAGGGCGTGGTTTCTCTGTGGTGGCCGATGAAGTTCGCGTGTTAGCGGCCAAAACCAATGCCTCGACGCAAGAGATACACAACAAGATAGAACAGCTGCAAACCAGTTCTAAATTGGCGGTGGAGCAAATCAATCAATGTGTGGTGGGGATGGTTCAATGTGTTGAGCAAACGGGCGAAGTGAATCACTCAATATCGACGGTCTCTGATCTGCTCAATGAGGTAGAGCAAAGGAGCCATCAAATCGCGACCGCAACCACCGAACATCAAGTGGTTGCTTCTCAAGTCACACAAAACATCAGTCAGATACACACCTTGGCAGAGGACAACTCTCAACGATCTCAAGTTTTGTGTTCTCATGGTCAACAGCTTGAAACCATGTCGCAGCAGCAGTTCTCACTAACTCGAGAGTTTAAGCTTGCGGAGCAGTCCGAAAACAAAGTGTAGACACTACTTGAGATTACTCCGTTATTTCACGCCCAGCCTTTGCTGGGTGTTGTTGTTTCATGTTTTTGACAACGGAAAGTGAATTCAAAGTGCCTTGAAATGTTCCCATACAATTTTGTATGACCATTGAAGCAGTAGGGTCAATTTTATCCAGTATATTACCGCCTGCTGGGTAGGCATCCCCGAACAACGCTAGAGATAAATGGAATTTAAGCATGTTTGCACATGTTTTGGGAATCAGTAACCAGACGCTGTCTTTATTAGGTGTGCGGTAATCTCATGAAACAGTTTCATGGCATGAAGTGAATCTGTAAGCGCTTTCATGGTTTCCACAACTGGTCTTTTTAGCCCCAAGTTTAGTGTGATGACACTCACTTCAACTAAAACGTAATTCTTTAATAATCGTTTTGTAAGCGGTTACAAGCTAATGAAGTATTGAGGTTCGAGTGGCGACAATTAAACACGTATCAGAACATGCAGGAGTGTCTCAAGCGACAGTGTCTAGAGTGATCAATGGCACCAGTAGAGTGAGTCATGACAAGAAATTAAAGGTTGAGAAAGCGATTAAAGAGTTGGGTTATCGCCCGAACTCTATCGCACAGGCTTTGGCTTCAAGTCGCACCGGTAGTGTTGGTGTTGTTGTACCAGAACTTGGCGGTTCTTTCTATTCAGGTATCTTGCATTGCATAGAGGAAAACCTACGCCGCTTCGGTTACCACGCTGTGGTTACAGCGGGTTCGAACACCGAACAAGGGCAGCGCGAGTCTGTGGAGTTTCTGTTGGGGCGTCGTGTTGATGCTTTGATTCTTCATACTCAAATGCTCAGTGATGACTATTTAATTGAATTGGAAGAACAGGGGACCCCTGTGGTTTTGATTAACCGCTTCATCCCAGAAATGGCGATGAGTTGCATTGATATTGATAACGAAGTCGGGGGGCTACTCGCTACTCAATATCTTTTGCAAAAGGGACATACAGATATCGCGTGTATTACCGGGCCTTTAGATAAAGCAGACGCTAGGGGGCGTTTGCAGGGGTATCGTAAGGCCTTGGAACAAGCGGGTGTGCCATATGATGAAGCCTTGGTCTCTGAGGCGGGATTTACTGAAGAGACAGGCATCAGCGCTATGAAGAAATTGATCAACCGTAAGTGTCACTTTACGGCGGTATTTGCTTCAAACGATCACATGGCATTTGGCGCCTTCGAAGTTTTGCATAAAGAGGGATTGTCTGTTCCGAAAGATGTTTCTCTTGTGGGCTTCGATAACACCATCTTCGCGCGCTATCTGACCCCTAGTTTGACCACCATTAATTTCCCAATTGAAGAGATGAGCATTGAAGCTGTGCAGCTCACTCTGCAAAAGCTAAAGAAAATAAAACATGACGTGAACTTTAAATTGCTGCCGACGTTGGTCACTAGAAACTCGGTATCGGATTTACCAGTTACCCTATAAAAATATTAAGGATAGAACATGAAATTTAAGACCTTAGCGCTTTCATGCGCGGTTGCTTTAGGATTAGGTACAACAGCTGCAAATGCAGCAGACAAAGAAATTCGTTTCGACGGTTTCCCTGATTTCGATAGCAGCCTGAAGGTATTACTGCCTGATTTCGAAAAGGAAACGGGTATCAAAGTTGATTACCTTATGAACAACCACGGTGACCACCACACGAAACTGACAACGAACCTTGCAACGGGTTCTGGTGCGGGTGATGTGATTGTTGTGGACGTTGAGAAAATTGGCCCATTCGTGGGTTCTGGCGGCCTAGTTAACTTGTCTGAAAACTACGGTGCAGATAAGTACGAAGAACGATTCGCACCTTACGCATGGGCACAGGGCAAAGGCGCTGATGGCGATATGTACGGCATCCCTGTCGACCTTGGTCCTGGCGTTATGTACTACCGCACTGACGTGTTCGAAAAAGCCGGCATTAATGTAGAAGACGCAATCAAAGATTGGGATTCATACATCGCTGCTGGTGAAAAACTGAAAGAGCAAAACGTACAACTTATCGCTTCGGCAGCCGACGTGGCACAAGCGATTATCTTCACGACGGTTCCTGAAGGTGAAGGTCTTTACTTCGATAAAGATGGCAACCCAGTGGTGACATCTGAGCGTTTTGTTCACGCTTTTGAAGTGGCAAAAGAGATTCGCGACAAAGGCTTAGATGGCCGCATTCTGGCTTGGTCTAACGAATGGTACGAAGGCTTCCGCAACGGCACATTTGCAACTCAACTTTCTGGCGCTTGGCTACTTGGTCACCTAAACAACTGGATTGCACCTGAAACCAAAGGTAAGTGGGCAGTAGAGAACCTTCCTGATGGCATCTACGGCAGCTGGGGTGGTTCATTCCTATCTATCCCAACTCAGTCAGACAACCCAGATGAAGCTTGGGCACTTATTGAATACATGACGACTGACCGTGAAGTTCAACTTAAGCACTTCGAAACGATTGCGGCTTTTCCTGCGAACGTAACGACGTATGACGATGAGTTGTTCCAAGAAGAGATGGAGTTCTTAGGTGGCCAGAAAGCACGTCTTCTATTTGCTGAAGTGGCACAAAACATCAAACCAGTATCTCCAGCTCAAGGCGACCACGTAGCACGTTCTATAATTTTAGAGAACGCATTGATGGAAGTGCTTGATGAAGGTAAGGACATCGAGACTGCATTGAAAGAGGCAGAGCGCCTAATCAAGCGTCGTACGCGTAATCTTTAATTTGTTTTTATTTTGAGTAAGTGAGGAAGCGTGGGTAACGCGCTTCCTTTTTTAAGAGGTCGTTACTATGAATCATACAGCGAGCACAACGATAGAACCTGCGGACAAAAGCCTTTTTTCTCGTCTGAATTTGAAAGCGCTTACACCGTATGGATTCCTTCTGCCGTTTCTGATCATTTTTTCTGTATTTGGGATCTTCCCGCTGTTGTTCTCTGTTTACCTGTCGTTCCACGAATGGAACCCAGTACAGGGCATGGACGCAATGCAGTTCGTTGGTTTTGAGAACTATCACATTGCATTGACTGACCCGTGGCTATGGCGTTCGTTAAAGAACACATTGTGGCTAGCAATCACTTCGGGTGTGGCTCAGCACTTAGTCGCTATTCCAGTGGCTTACATGTTGGTTTCAATGGGTGACCGTATGCGTCACTGGCTAACATCGGCGTACTTTCTACCGTTCATCACATCAACGGTCGCAGCGTCACTGATTTTCTTCAATATGTACTCTCCTAACTCAGGAATTATTAACCAAACGCTAATGGCTCTGGCCGATAGCACGCTGTTTGGTTGGGCATTTGCTTGGGTTAACGATTTTCAACCAATCCGCTGGTTAGACGATGCCACTATGGTGAAGCCGTCTATCGCGATCATGGTTTTTTGGAAATACACCGGTTTTAACATCGTCCTTTACACCACTGGTTTAATGACGATCCCTAAAGATATTCTAGAAGCTGCTCGTATGGACGGTGCGAATGCCTTCCGCCGCTTTTGGAACATTTCACTACCAATGATTCGCCCATTCATCTTCTTTGCTATCACGATGACCATCATCGGCAACCTGCAAATGTTTGAAGAACCGTTCGTCCTAACGCGTGGTACAGGTGGTACGGGGCAATCAGGTCTAACTATCTCTATGTACCTCTACAAAGTGGGTTGGGAATGGTTAGAAATGGGCACAGCGTCAGCGATTTCATGGCTTCTATTTGCACTTATCGCAACGTGCACCTTGGTTCAATTTTTATTCTTCGGTAAGAAAGGCTTAGGGGAACATTAAGATGTCGACATCAATTAAGACAAATACTTCACCACTAAGTGGCCTAATGCCAAGCGAACGCACCATGTACATCATGACTAAGATCTTGATGGTTATGCTCGGCATATTACTGGTTGTTTCTGCAATCATTACGGTGTTCCCGTTTGTGTGGTCAGCTCTGCTTTCAACACGTGATCGCTCGGAAATCTTCGGCTCAGGTATCAGCTTTGCGATTGGCGATAGCCTAATGGTGAACTACGCAAAACTGCTGGAAATCATGCCGTTTTGGAAAGCGATGTTTAACTCGATTTACGTAGCTTTCTTAGGCACAACTATCTCATTACTGTTCTGTAGCATGGGTGGTTACGCGTTTGCTGTGTTTAAGTTCCGCGGCAAGAACGTGTTGTTCGGCATGCTAGTTGGCTCAATGGCGATTCCGCCTGTGCTTAGCTTGATCCCTTACTTCATGATCGTGAAATTCTTAGGCTTGTTGGATAACCACATGGCGGTATGGCTACCGTTTACCACCACA
>NZ_AJZD02000342.1 GCF_000272105.2 Vibrio splendidus 12E03 | reverse complement strand
GGAAAGGGGCGCTAACGCCCCCTTTACCCCAGTTAACCACTTCGAGAAGTGGCCTCGTCCCGAGCCAACTCCCCTCAGAGGTCAGGAGATTTTTCATGGATAAACGAGAGAAGATAATCAAAATCAGAGCAAACGAATCTGAATATGACGCATTAGTTAAACGCAGCTCTAAGCCTCGTTTGGCGGAATGGATGCGAGAATACTGTTTGGATGCCAAAGTACCTCGAGCCAATACGGTACCCAAAGTGGACCCAGCATTATTGAGGCAGCTTTCGGGAATGGGTAATAACTTGAATCAAATTGCACGGGCGATTAATAGTCAGGATTGGAAACCGGTTGATCGCGTGCAAATCGTTGCCGCTTTATCGAGTCTTCAACGTGAACTGAATTTGATGAGAACGAAGAAGAACGTGAACGATGATAGTTAAATTTCATGCGCGAGGCGCCGGCAGGGGATCGGGTCCTGTCGATTATTTACTTGGGAAAGAACGTGATCGTGACGGTGCAACTCTTGACCGTGGTGACCCTGATGAAATTCAAGATTTAATCGATTCCAGTCCATACGCCAAAAAGTATACCTCTGGTGTTTTGTCATTTGAGGAGGCCGATCTCGCCAGGTCTACCAAAGATAAAATCATGTCGAGTTTCGAAAAAGCATTGTTACCAGGTCTCGATGCGGATCAGTATTCATGCCTTTGGGTCGAGCACCAAGATAAGGGGCGTTTGGAGCTGAACTTTGTTGTTCCTAATGTTGAACTGTTATCAGGGAAGAGATTACAGCCTTATTTTGAAAAGGCTGATAAGCCCAGAATTAACGCATGGAAGATAGCAACGAATGCCATTTTAAAACTCCATGACCCTGATGATCCCATGAATAAAAGAGAGCTCACCACGCCTCGAAATTTACCCAAGTCAAAGCATGAAGCTGCGCGAGCTATCACTGATGGATTGTTATCTAAAGCCGGCAATGGTGAGTTGAGCAATAGACAAGATTTAGTGGACGCTCTTGAGGGTGTTGGTTTTTCTGTTGTCAGAAAAACCAAAAAAAGTATTTCCATATCCGATCCAGAAGGCGGTCGAAATATTCGATTGAAAGGGCTGATTTATGAGCAAGATTTTAAGTTTGGCGCAGGACTTCGAGAAGAAATCGAAACAGCAAGCGCACGATACAGAGCTACGTCTCAAGAGCGAATTCGAGAGGCACGAGAGGTCTATCGAACAGGCGTTGAGATCAAGCGAGCAGAAAATCAAAGGCGACATCCGCGACCAGAACCAACGCTTGAGCGCATTAGTTTTGAAAAGTTGGCTCTGGATAGTATTAAGCGCAGTGCTTGTGTTAGTCGCTTGCTCGAGCGTGATTTGGTGGCAGGGAAAGACGATTCTCGAGAATCAATTGGAAATCAGTCAACAGAGCAAGACGTTAGAAGACCTCAAATCGAAGGGCGGAAAAATTCAGATGAGCACATGTGGGGATCAGGAACAGCTTTGTATCAAGATCGATCTAGAGGCGGAAAGCTATGGCAGGAACGGAGTGTATCCGTGGAGAATACCAGAGGGTTATTAACCGATGACGGAATTAGAACAACAGCTATTGAGCGCATTCGACAGTTTGCAGAATCAACACGAGAAGCAACACAAAGACTTTGTAACGTCTTACAACGGGTTAGTACAAATGTTCGAGTCTACCTCGAAAGAGAACAAAGAACTCCGTCATCAAGTCAACAACTTGAGCAGGCAAGTAGAGCACTTGAGCGCGCATCTCCTGCAGTTGGAAAAGCATTACAACAAGAACAATCGATAAGTATTGATCGTGAGATCGGTGATCGAGGCATGAGTTTGTAAGAAATGGCGCGTTGGTTGTGTTTTAAGGGTTAAATGAAAATTGCTTTTTATGCCCTGTAAATCGCTCTGAAAGCGTCACAAACTTACAAGGCGTTATGGAAGCACATCGCCTTGTTCAGGTGTGCTAAATCGCAACTAGGAGCGCTTGAGGGGCTCTGAGGGCTGTTTTTGATAGCTAACTCGCCCGTTTAACATAATAGGAATAATGAACACCGCTTTTAGAGTAAAAAACGAGAACCTTTAGTTTCTGTTAGTCTATTCATCAAAGATCAGTACATCACTAATTTTGAATGAGAGGATATATGGCGACAACAATGTTTTTTGAAGAAACGGTAAAGTGTCAGAGCAAGAAAGAGGAGATGGATATAGAGTTTGGCCGCTCATCTTTCTTTGAAGAAGATAGTATTTATCTAAATGTTGATGGCAAAAAAATTGTTATGGATCTGGCTACAGCAAAAAAATTCGTTCAGGCATCCTCTGATGTTGGGAAGTACCTTGGGCTACTTGAACGATAACCCTGTTGATTTAACGGAACTACATTTAATAAACCTTGATCCAGTGGCTTGATTTTAGGCAGTTTGTTCGTATAATTAAATTGTAACTTGATCAGGGCACTGCAAGCTCTCCACCTAAGAGTTAAGTGCACAAACTGAGAAGCTAAAACCTAATGCTTCTTGGTATCTAAGAGTGACGACCTATCACTTTTGGAACAGAACCGGCCTACCTAGCCGGTTTTTTTGTATCTGCTATTCCAGTTTATATTCAATTGCTTATAATACCCTCAATACTTGATTAATCTTGTAGTTAACCCAAGAACCAGTTCGCTTTTCAAATCTATTCCTTTTGATTTAGAAAGCGGACTGTTTAGGCAGTTCGCTGGTTGCGGTGAGGATCGTAGCCAACAACAGTGGATGTAGGTTAGGAGGAGGCTCCTTTGTCGCTACTGCATCGTGTTCAACGGTCAACATGCAGTGCCCTGATCAAGTTACAGAGTACAAACCCATGAGCTGAATAGCGAAGGCATCTATATGCTAGGTAAGTGGGGCATGAAGGCCAAACTGTAAAGTGAGGCCCGAAATGAAAAAAATCATTATGGAATCTCTGCTTACGGTCCTTCTAAGTCTATTGTGCTCATCTTGCAATACAGATGTAGACATCAACATTGATGTAGATTTACAAATGACGGCTTCGGTTATCATTCTTGAAGAAGGCACTAAGTAGTTCTAAAAAAAACCTACTGACCAGTAGGTAGAACATGGATTGCGACCATAGCGTTGTGGACCCACCTG
>NZ_AJZD02000341.1 GCF_000272105.2 Vibrio splendidus 12E03 | reverse complement strand
TTTCTTTTGGGGGTTTTTAATAAGCATAGTTCAATTAAAGTTAATATTTAAAACAAAGAAAGATCATATTAGAATGAAAGATAAAACTTCATATGTTTTACTTGCTATATCGTTCATGCTTTCTTTTCCATATTATTTGAAAATGGAAGATTATAAAACAAACAGCCCAACTCATGTATACTGCGGCCCAGAGCTAGAAGCAAAAAGCTCGCGTGGTATATTTGAAAAATTCGCTATCACTGAAGAGATGTGTAATGAATAAAAATACCATTAAATACTAAGGTTATATAAATCAATGGATCCTTTAAATATAATGCTTAGATTTATTGCATTAAAATGTTTATATGCCGTATTAAAATACCACCAGTTTACAAAAAATAGTTAAGTACGAGCCTTACCCTGCCACTATGCAAGGTAGGGTGAATACATCTATAACTAAGAGCACTTATTACAACAACTCAGAAACCACATCTGCTAACTGATAGAAGGTTTCACGGCGTGACGAACTTGGACGCCAAACAAGGCCTATATCTCGATACGCTTGCTGACCAGGGGGATCAATCACCACTAGGTTTTGATTTTCCAACAGGCCATGATCAATCGCCATTTGCGGAATAAAAGTAGTACCCAAACCGTTCGCTACCATTTGCACCAATGTGTGCAAGCTAGTTGCTGTGAATGGGTTTATCTTCTCTTTATCGGTTAACTTACACGCTGATACCGCGTGTTCGGTTAAACAGTGCTCGTTCTCCAACAAGAATACAGATTCGTCTGGCAGGTCGTCATATTTAATAGGGACACGAATACCGTCTGCTTGGTTACGACTGATCACCATTCTAAAAGGATCTTGCCCAACCACTTTGCTTTCCATGTTGTCGATATCGACAGGCAGAGCAAGAATCAATACATCTAATTCACCATGGCGCAGTGCAGCAAGTAAGTTCGTTGTCGTGTCTTCACGTAGTAGCAAGTTTAGCTGAGGAAAGCGTTGGTTAGCTTCTTGTACCAAGTCGCACAAAAGAAATGGTGCAATGGTAGGAATACACCCTACTCGCAATTGCCCTTGCATCGCATCGCCGTTACATAGATTTCCAAGCTCTACGAGATCTTGTCCTTTCGCTAGTAGCTCTCGACCGTGCTTTACCACCAGCTCACCTGCTTGCGTGAAAACGAGCGGGCTCTTTTTATCCTTCTTTTCATACAGAGGACAGCCGATCAGCTCTTCTAGGTTTTGGATACCTTTACTTAGCGTCGATTGGCTAACGAAACATCGGTCAGCGGCGTCGCTAAAGTGGCGTGTTTCGTGAAGAGTAACAAGATAGTGAAGTTGCTTAAGACTTGGCCATTTATTCATGAAATTACTTTGTAATATGAGTAGGATAAGTTACACGAAGGTCATAAGACCTGAGAAAAGGACAAAGAATAAGCTTATCGCTTTTTTCGATGAACTTAATCTATTTAATTCGCTTTTTTCTATAGTACCGATTGTACTATAGTTTGTCGCGTAGAAACGGAGCCCAAACAAAGATGTGTTGGGCCAACTAATTTTTTAGGAGATTCCAAAATGGTACTAGTAGGTCGTCAAGCCCCTGACTTTACTGCAGCAGCTGTTCTAGGTAACGGTGAGATCGTTGATAACTTCAACTTCGCAGAGTTCACTAAAGGTAAGAAAGCTGTAGTTTTCTTCTACCCACTAGACTTCACTTTCGTTTGTCCTTCTGAGCTAATCGCTTTCGACAACCGTCTAGAAGATTTCCAAGCTAAAGGCGTTGAAGTAATCGGTGTTTCTATCGATTCTCAATTCTCTCACAACGCATGGCGTAACACTGCTATCGCTGACGGCGGTATCGGTCAAGTTAAATACCCACTAGTTGCTGACGTTAAGCACGAGATCTGCAAAGCATACGATGTTGAGCACCCAGAAGCAGGCGTTGCTTTCCGTGGTTCTTTCCTAATCGACGCTGACGGTCTTGTACGTCACCAAGTAGTTAACGATCTTCCACTAGGTCGTAACATCGATGAAATGCTACGCATGGTAGACGCACTAAACTTCCACGAGAAGAACGGTGAAGTTTGTCCTGCACAATGGGAAGAAGGTAAATCAGGTATGGACGCATCTCCAAAAGGTGTTGCAGCCTTCCTATCTGAGCACGCTGACGACCTAAGCAAGTAATTACCTCTTAAGCCCGCCTCAACACGGGTTAATGGTTGGATGAATCTCTTTAAAGAGAAATAAAGCATAAGCTAATAGCGCAAAGCGCACCGCCAATCAGTTAAGAAGTAAAGTCCTATTAAAAGCCCGAAGTTAACGCTTCGGGCTTTTTGTTTTCCCCTCCTCGCCGCCACCCTAGTCTGCCTCTTGTAATAGATAATTGAGGTAGTTCTAAACCTAAACTTTACCTCTATTTTCCCTTATCCCCATCTATTCAGAATCACACCTAGATTGCTATTATTTCGTCAGTATCTTTTTGAACGGATAAACACGATGAACACCGAAATTGAAGTCTGTATCGATAACTTAGAATCTCTACACAACGCGCTGTCTGGCGGCGCAAATCGAATTGAGCTTTGCTCCTCACTAGCACTTGGCGGATTAACTCCTAGCTTCGGTATGATGAAGCAAGCGGCAAAAATTTCGTCCGTTCCTGTCTACGCTATGATACGACCAAGACAGGGCGACTTCATTTTCGATAATGACGATATGCTCTGTATGCTTGAAGATATTGAAGCTTGTGCAAATGCAGGATTGGATGGGGTCGTACTTGGTGTGTTAGCGCCGAACGGAAGCATTGATATGCCAAAAATGCAGCAACTGGCTGAAAAAGCGCACTCGTTAAAGCTTGGGGTTACCTTCCACAGAGCCATCGATCAAAGCTCTGATTTCCAAGCAGCATTAGAGCAGATCATTACACTTGGATGCGAAAGAGTCCTGACATCAGGGCTTGCTGTTAAAGCTGAGCAAGGCATCGATGTATTGGCAGCAATGGTCAAACAAGCCGATGGACGAATTGATATCATGGCGGGGGCTGGTGTTAACGCTGCAAATGCCAAAATGATTCAAAGCGCAACCCAAGTACCTGCTCTTCACCTTTCAGGTAAATCAACAAGATCGAGCCTAATGGAAAACAACTCAAGTGCTCAAATGGGCAGTGATAATATTGATGATTATCAGATCCCAGTGACAGATGCGAGTAAGATATCTGATGTGAGAGCCGCCCTTATCGCCTAGGGGTAGCCACTAACACAAATCCAGAGAACCACGCTGACTAATCTAACTGACTGACGTATATTAGATTTAATAACGCAGTAAACCTTTCATGGACAGATATGGCTAAAGACTTATTCAGCTCTCTTGATTTAAACCTGTTACGAACATTTCTTATTGTTTATCAAGAAAAAAACACCAGAAAGGCTGCGGAACGTTTATTCGTTTCTCAGCCAGCGGTTAGCCAAGCCCTACAAAAGCTAAGACACCACTTCAACGATGACCTTTTCGTCAAAGTTCATGGTGGCTTGCAACCAACCGCTTTCTCAGAACAGCTCACCAACAAGATCAAACCATTCATGGACGGTCTATCTGTTGCTATTAATACCTCAAACACTTTCGACCCGAAAAATATCGACTACACACTTAAAATAGCTCTATCACCTATCGTGCTATCTTGTTTATCTGGTTCTCTATTTAAAATGATAAGAGAGCAAGCACCGAATGCGAATCTAGAATTACTCTCTTGGACCAATGCTTCTGTTTCTGACATTCAGAAAGGTGAGGTGTTGATGGGGGTCAGTTACCTTGGTAGCAAAACGAATAAAGAAGTTTATACGAAGAAGTTAATTGAACTAACAGGGCGTATTTTTGTAAGAAAAGACCCCCCTTTAAAGCAAGAAATCGTTACACCTTATGATGTGGCGGGGTACGATATCGCTTCATTAGTCACACCAGGTTGGAACGACAACTATAGTTTGGCATCGAATATCCTAACTGAGCTTTCTATTGAGCATAAGGTTGGTTTCCGTAGTGAGCTAATTATGGCGGTCATTGATGTCATTCAACATACAGATATGTACATGCCACATTCGAATCTTTTCCTCGTTGATAATTACCCAAGCCTACGCGGAATCGATGTTGTGATAGATGGCGAGCCTCCCAAAACTCCTGTTTACTGCCACTTACATACTAAAAACAGAAACTCCCCTACTACCAATTGGCTATTTGAGTTAATACAAAAAGCACTATCCACTCAGATTAATAAGTAATGCTTATTATAGAGATGCCAATACCTACTTAGCCTAAAAATAAAACACTGTTTAATATTAGCCCTATCAAAACGGATACTGAACTACGAAGGATCGTGCAGTTAAGTTAACCCTAGATAGAGACTAATATGAAAATGGCACTTACTACCCTAATTTCAGCTTCACTACTTTCTGTTCCTGTTCTTGCAAACAACTTTGACAGCCAACACCGTGTGGGTATCGGTTACAACCAAACTCAAGTAAACGATTGGCTAACAGATGACACAGTTGATTGGGGTAACGGTATCAAACTTGAATATGGTTATGAATTTAACCGTATCGTAGGTATCAACGTTTCTTACGCAACGAATAGTGACGACGAAAACGTTGAAGGCATAAAAGCTGAGATCGATGGTTACAAGTTCCAAGTTGATGCTGACATCGGTTATAAATTTAAATTGGATGGCTTCTCTTTAAAACCTTATGGTGTTCTGGGCCTAGCTCGTCAAAGTGAAGATAATTCAATTAGCATCCTAGACAAGAAGTGGACTGAATCATACAACGATACCAGCTTCGTTGTTGGCCTAGGTGGTCGAGCTGAATTCGGACCACACCTATACACTGACATGCGCTTTGAATTCGCGAGCTACGATGACGTAGATTACGACACATTCTCATGGACTGTCGGTTACCGTTTCTAATTAATAGAAAAAGCTAGCGTCTACGCTGGCTTTTTATGATCAATCATTTCCTTGGTTTAACACCTTATCCAGGCTTTGACCGCCTTCGAGCGAAAGTTCTAAAGCCAATCTATTCAAATCAAAATTCATTGCAGCCAAGGACGGCTAATTTCTCTAGGTATTTTTATGAAGATAAAGTCTCCCCTGCTTTTAATTACCGTCCTTTCTACTTCCGTTTCAGCAAGTGGTCTTCACTTATCTCCTGAACTAAAGATTGGTTCTTATCATGGTTTTGGAATGCAAGCAGGTATTACTGATGTGGCAAATCTAGGCGCAGTTTACCTGAGCTATTCTCACCTTTGGTATGACAGCGATCGATATGACGAAACGGTTGATGCGTATCGTGTTGGTATCCAAAACATGTTTGGAAGAAACCAAACCCACGGCTTTCAGGCTGAGATTGGTGTGGCAAGTTATGACGGTACAAAAACGCGCTCAGGCGAAGTAGAAGAGAAAACAACACATGGTATAAGCCTAGGTGGTGCCTACGTTTACCAAGCGACACCAATGCTTGGATTACGTGCTGGTGTTGATATGAATATTTTTGATCACAACAAAACCTTTGTGCCTTACGACACAACGGTCAATTTCAATCTTGGTGCCATTATTAGCTTCTAAAGATAAGCTCTATTTTAGTGCGTCATCAAGGCTTTGATCGCCTAAGTGACGTACATCTTTACCCTTCACAAAGTAAATAATGTATTCGCAGATATTTTGGCAGCGGTCTCCCACTCGCTCAATCGCACGAGCTGACCACATCACCTGTAAAATATTTGGGATGTTCTTAGGATCTTCCATCATATACGTCATTAACTGACGAATGACTGCCTCGTATTCCGCATCCAACTTATCATCAAGTTTGTGAACTTCAGCTGCCGCATCCACATCCATACGAGCAAAAGCATCTAATACTTGGTGAAGCATGGTGATAGCCTGACGGCAAAGAGGCTCTAAAGATACGTGGAATTTCTGCTCTTTGGTTGAAGGGATCTCTATCGCACCTTGAGCAATTTTAGAGGCAACATCGCCAATACGTTCTAAGTCGGTAATCGTTTTGATGATCGCCATAATCAAACGCAGATCTTTTGCGGTCGGCTGACGCTTTGCAATGATTCGAGTACACGCCTCATCAATCGACACTTCCATCGCATTCACTTTATGGTCATCACGAATCACTTTTTTAGCCAGTTCAACATCGTCTTTATGAAGCGCCTGCATTGCAAACGAGAGTTGCTGCTCCACTAACCCGCCCATGGTCAATACATGAGTACGGATCGATTCTAACTCGACATTGAATTGCCCTGAAATGTGGCGACCGAAATGCATACTTGCTCCTTGAAAGAAATGAAGAAAGCCATTTTTGTAGAGTGACTTAGCTCTATATGACACCTTTGGAGAGGTTAACCATATCTACCAGTAATGTAGTCTTCTGTCTGGTTTTTCAATGGAGACGTAAAAATTGAGTCCGTATCTGAGTACTCGATCAATTTTCCCATATGAATAAAGGCAGTATGGTCACTCACGCGAGCTGCCTGCTGCATGTTATGAGTAACAATCACCACTGTGTATTGGGTTTTGAGATCGTTGATCAACTCTTCAATCGTCAAAGTAGAAATAGGATCCAGTGCCGATGTCGGCTCATCTAACAACAGCACTTCAGGTTCAATCGCAACCGCACGAGCGATAACCAAACGCTGCTGTTGACCACCCGATAAACCAAAGGCGTTCTCATGCAAACGGTCCTTCACTTCATCCCATAATGCAGCAGCGCGCAGAGAGCGTTCAACCGCATCATCAAGGTCTCGGCTGTTGCTAACACCTTGCAGCCTCAAGCCGTAAACCACATTCTCATAGATAGATTTAGGAAAAGGATTAGGACGCTGGAATACCATACCAACACGGCGTCGTAAGGTCGCGACATCTACCTTAGGGTGATAGACATTCTTGCCATGAAGCTTCACTTTGCCGGAAACCTTACAGCCTTCAACAAGATCGTTCATGCGATTAATACAGCGCAGCAGAGTCGACTTACCACAGCCAGAAGGGCCGATAAACGCCGTTACCTGCCCCTTCGGGATCTGCATCGAGATATCATCAAGTGCTTGGCTCTCTTTATAGTAAAGATTTAGCCCTTCAATCGAGATAGCAATTTGCTCATCCTTCAGATTGTGAACATCAAGTGGTGCTTGGTAACCCAAGGTTTCATTAATCGAGAACATCTAATCTTGTCCTAAGGTTCGGTATTTTTCACGCAAGTTATTACGGATATTGATGGCTGTTAAGTTCAACCCAACAATCACCGTAACCAATAAAAATGAAGTCGCATACACTAAAGGTCGTGCCGCTTCGATATTAGAGGTTTGAAAACCAACATCATAGATATGAAAGCCTAAATGCATGAACTTTCTGTCTAAGTGTAAATACGGAAACTGACCATCGACTGGCAAGCTGGATGCCAATTTAACAACACCCACCAGCATGAGTGGAGCAACTTCCCCCGCGGCTCTCGCGATTGCCAAAATCAAACCAGTGATAATCGCTGGGCTTGCCATCGGTAAAACGATGCGCCAAAGCGTCTCAAATTGAGTCGCACCAAGCGCTAATGAACCGTGCCTCACTGCACTAGGAATGCGCGTTAAGCCCTCTTCAGTAGTTACGATAACGACTGGAAGCGTCAATACTGCTAAGGTTAGTGCTGACCAAAGTAGACCCGGCGTACCAAATGTCGGAGCGGGTAATCGCTCTGCATAAAACAACGTATCAATCGAGCCACCAATGGTATACACAAAGAAACCTAAGCCAAATACACCATACACAATCGACGGTACACCCGCTAAGTTAATAACGGCAATACGAATCAAACGTGTCAGTGCGTTGTTTTTTGCGTATTCATGAAGATATATCGCAGCGACCACGCCAAGAGGCATCACGACGATCGACATAAGAATAACCAACAGTACTGTACCGAAAATGGCAGGGAATACACCGCCCTCAGAGTTTGAGTCTCGCGGATTCTCTGATAAGAACTTCCAAACTTGTTTACCCCAGTGCCCAACCTTTTCTAGGTAAGACATATTATTCGGGTACCAATAATCCAGAATGTGACTGAGCGAAATCTCGACTAACTCGCCTGTCATATCCTCAACGAGTAAGCTTTCGACATTGAGCTGCGTTCTAAGGTGATCAAGCTTAACTTCGGCTTCCGCTAACTGGCGGTTTAATTCCAGTTTAGTTTGAGTATAGGTTTTAAGGTATTCATCGCTCACTGACTCATTGAGTTCAAGCTTACGCTTTTCTAAGCGCAGGTTTTCCAATTGCCAGCTGATATTGCGAATTTCTTGGTTCACGACACGCGACGTTTCTTTACGTAACGTATCAGCGAACGCCAAGCCTTGTTCGAGCTTTTGGTCTATGTTCGAGTCAAAAGTGCCAGAAGCGGTTTTAAAACCCACCGGCTTACCAAAGAAGTAGCCACCTCGACTTCGTTCAATCACAACCCAATCAAGCGGGGTGGTTGGCTCACGTAAATTGACATCCAGAATGGAAACAAAGTCCGCAGGGTACAGCTCTCTGTTGGCAACTTTAATGCTTAAGCGCTGTATTAGCCCAGTCGACAAATTTTGAGGTGACAAGAGATCATGGACTTGTGGAACTTGCTCTATCGGGATGTATTTTCGCTCATATAACTGACCAACCAATACATCTTGTTTTGATACGGTTTCGTCAAGATCGACCACTAGCGATAAGTCTTTGGAGTCAACTTGCCATTGGTACAAATGTGCGGGCCAAAAATAGGTTAAGCCCTTCCAACCAATCAGCAGCATTAGGCCAAGAACAGAAAGCATACTGATGCTCACCGCCCCGCTCGTAAGCCAGATCCACGGAGAGCCCGATTTAACCCAAGATAATAATGACTTCAGTTTATTCATCATGATCGACCTTGCTCTTGACGTACTGAACTCAAGGAACTGAGAAGATCACAGGATACGCTAGCAAAAACACTAAAAGCCATTGATACACATTGAGGCAAACCTTTAAAACTACAGCGCACGATATTTATCTCTCAGTCTTTGTCTAACCCACTCAGCAACTGAGTTCACCGCGAATGTGAAGATAAACAGCAAGAGTGCAGCCAAGAACAGTAAGCGGAAATGAGAACCGCCCACTTCTGATTCTGGTAGTTCAACAGCAATCGTTGCCGATAACGTTCTCATCCCTTCCAAAATATTCCAGTCAAGAATTGGAGTGTTACCTGTCGCCATCAAGACGATCATGGTTTCGCCGACCGCTCGCCCTAGGCCCATCATAACTGCAGAAAAGATACCTGGACTCGCCGTCAATAACACCACATAAATAAGCGTCTGCCACGCCGTCGCACCCAACGCTAATGAGCCATCAGATAAGTGTTTAGGTACAGAGAAAATAGCATCTTCCGCAATAGTAAAAATCGTAGGGATGACCGCAAAGCCCATAGCAAAACCAACCACCAGCGCATTGCGTTGGTCAAAGTCGATGCCATAGCTGGCCAAGAAGGTACGAATATCACCACCGAATAATAAGGCTTCAATGTTGCTTCCACCAGCAAACACCGCAACCACTGTAATCACCAATACTGGAATCAATATCAGCGCGTGCCAACCATTAGAGAAGCGACCCGTTACCATCTTCGGTAAACAGAACCAAACAAGTCCAGTCAACAGTGTGCTAAGTGGTAATAGCACCATTAATGAGAAGACAGCTGTTAAATGTGTCTCGACGATTGGAGCAAACCAAAGCCCGGCCAAGAATCCGATGATCACAGTTGGAAGTGCTTCCATCAACTCTATCGAAGGCTTCACCACTCTTCGCATGCGTGGAGACATAAAGTAAGCGGTGTAAATAGCTCCGAGCACAGCAACTGGCACAGCAAACATCATAGCAAACAGAGCGGCTTTGATAGTACCGAACGTGATAGGTACTAAACTGAATTTCTCTTCAAAGTCATCGTTCGCCGACGTTGATTGCCAAACGTATTGCGGTTCTGGATAACTTTCATACCAGACCTTTTGCCAAAGTGATGAGAATGAAATTTGTGGGTATTCATTGTCGATTTTAGCCACACTGATGGTGCCATCAATCAAGGTCGCCAGATGCAGTTCATTAGCAGACATAGCGGCTAGTTGTGGTGATTTATCAAAGGCTCGTTCAAACAACGACAGCTTTTCACTGGTCGTATAGTGGCTTTGTAATGTGCCGTTCTTATAGAAGCTATAAAAACCCTTTCTATAAGTATCCGGAAGAATAAACTGCACTTGTTCAGCAAGCTGGAAATCTCGAATATGGGTCAGGCTACGTTTTTCATCTTTGAGTACATCGAACCATTGAGAAACCTGTCCGTCCTCATGCGTAACCAACAACGAGTATGCGCCAGACAATAAATCGATGCTTTTCACGGAATGCTTCGCATCATTTAGGCTAAGATCAATCACTTCACGAACATCAAAACCGTTATCTGATAGTTTCAAAACAACCAAATCCGATTGTGCTCGTAGGTATAAAGTTTGCCCATCAGGTGTGACAAGCAGTTGTTGTTGCAAACCCAGTCTATCCGAAAGCCATTGGCTCTTCTGAAAAACATACTGACCAGTAAGGTCACTCTGATACCTCTTCACTAAGACTCGTTGGTCACTTAACTGAGCGGCAACCGTAATCCCACGTCCATTTTTAGAGAACGCAAATTTGTCGATCGTCGCCCCATTTGATGATTCATCATTTAAAAACGGTTCAGGGAGAGTGATTTGCTCAATTTTAGGTTCGGCTTCGCTGCCCTTTTTCAGCACAGGCGCACTATACTCAGGGTAGAAAAAAGTAAGATTGCTTGCGCTGTCGGCAAAGGCAAACCAATTTTCAGATGGGGTATTTCGAGAAAAGGCGATGGGGTTGGCTACAATATCACGCTCAAAGTAAGAGTGTGTATTTTGAGACTCTAAGTCCCAAAACTGTACCAAGCCAGATTTTTCGATAGTAAATGCATGCTGACCATATTCATCAACCGATAAGACGATAGGCTTTTCTACGGCAACGGTCTTCACGGCTTGGTCTGTCTCTAAACCAGTATCTGAAAATACCGGTAAAATGACCATTGCCAAGTAAACAAAGATCAATACTAGGGCAGCTAGAACACTGACCGCGCCGCATGTCACTGAAAAACGGACGAGACGATCTTTCAACCATCTTTTTTTGTCGCGCTCTTTCAATGAAAATTGGGCTGAAGCCATCTGTTTATCTACCTTTTTTTAGCTACTGACATAATATGTACGTTAGATGACAATTATATTACAAGTTACGTTAAACAACTGAAACTAATAACAAGTTTGTTAGCCATATTTCTTAAAGTAAGATCATAGATTTTGTGCATTTTGCCATTCTAATTTAAAGTAATCAGCTCTATAGCCAGTACTCAAGGATTCTCATCTCGATGAAAAAAGACTATGTCACAAAAGAACTTAGCTGGTTATCCTTCAACGAAAGAGTTCTCCAAGAAGCGGCAGACAAGTCAGTTCCTTTAATCGAAAGAGTTCGTTTTTTAGGTATTTACTCGAAAAACCTCGATGAGTTTTACAAAGTCCGATTTGCTGACGTGAAGCGAAAGATCTTACTCCAAGATCCACAACTAACCTCCAACTCGCCAAAAACCCTGCTCACTCAAATGCAGAGTAAAGCGAGCAAGCTCGATGCTCAATTCCATGAACTGTATAACGACTTGCTACTGGAATTGGCACGCAATCGTATTTTTCTGGTCAACGAACAGCAAATAAGTGAAGAACAAAGTGGCTGGATAAAAAAGTACTTTAAGAAAAAAGTGCTGCCACACTTAACTCCTCTTCTCTTGAACGAAGATAGCCCGTTACTCAATATTCTCAAAGATGAACAAAGTTACTTAGCCATCGACATCGAGCGTGAGACATCATCTCAATATGTCTTACTCGAAATCCCATCAGAGACACTCCCTCGATTTGTTAAGTTACCGGAAGCTTCGGGTTCGCAGCGTACAACTCTGATCTTGTTAGATAATATAGTTCGATTTTGTTTGGATGACTTGCTTAAAGGATTCTTTGAGTATGATTCATTGCGTTGTTTTGCGATAAAAATGACACGTGATGCTGATTATGATCTTCAAGAAGACGATGAAAATAACCTATTAGAATCGATGTCTTTAGGTTTAGAACAGCGCTTAACGGCACTGCCGATACGTCTGATCTATGAATCAGAAATGCCAGCTGAAATGCTCAACTTCTTACAAGTCAGACTTAAACTGTCTGACTATGACAGTGTCATCGCAGGTGGTCGCTATCATAACTTCAAACATTTCTCTGAGTTCCCAAGCCTCAACCGACGTGATTTAGTTAATCGCCCGTTACCCGCGATTAAGAGCGCGCATTTTAGCCACCACCCAAACTATTTTGAAGCGATCAAAGCTCGTGACATCTTGTTGCATTACCCTTATCACACCTTTAATCACATTACTGAACTTGTGAGGCAGGCTTCCTTTGACCCGAAGGTAACCTCCATAAAAATAAACGTTTACCGTGTTGCAGAAGGCTCCAAACTCCTTAGCTCAATCATCGATGCGGCACACAATGGAAAAAAGGTCACAGTAGTTGTCGAACTGCAAGCTCGCTTTGATGAACAGGCCAATATTCAGTGGACAAAGAAACTTCAAGAAGCCGGTATAAAAGTCATCCATGGCATCCCAAGTTTGAAAGTCCACTCCAAACTGCTGCTCATTAAACGGAAAGAAGGCAAGCATACGGCGCATTACGCCCATATTGGCACCGGTAACTTTCATGAAGTAACAGCGCGCGTGTATACCGATTTTTCTCTGCTCACTGCGAATGAAGATTTGACCCAAGATGTGAGACAAGTCTTTAAGTATATTGAAAACCCTTATCAAAAATCACAGTTCAAACAACTGATTGTGTCACCGAAGAATACAAGAAAACGTCTGTATCAGTTGATAGATAATGAAATACAAAACGCGATGGAGAGCAAGCCTGCCAGCATCACTCTAAAACTCAACAATTTGGTCGACCGAGAGATCATTGAAAAGCTCTATCAGGCCAGCCAAATCAATGTAAAAGTGAGAATGGTCATTCGTGGCATGTGCTCTCTTGTCCCTGGCATACCCAACATCAGTGACCATATTGAGATTGTCAGTGTGGTCGATCGTTTTCTCGAACACCCAAGAGTGATGATCTTTGGTAACGCTGGAAAGCCGAAAGTCTATATATCCTCAGCTGACTGGATGACGCGAAACTTCGATCATCGGATCGAAGTCGCCACTCCAATTTTAGATCCAACTATCAAGCAAACCATTATCGATATCACCGAATTTCATTTCGATGACAGCAACAAAGCTCGAGTGCTAGACCAAGCGATGAACAACCCTTACATAGAAGCACCAGCAAACCAACTCGATTACCCGACGTCACAACTCTCCACTTACCACTATATTAAACGTATGGAGAAACTTGCTCGCAAGAAGTACAAACAAGAGAAGAAATCATGCCGCTAATTGATAACGAACATTCTCGATGTATTGCCGCTATCGACTTGGGTTCGAACAGCTTCCACATGGTGGTTGCCCGGGTATTCGATCAACACCTGCAATTAGTCAGCAGACATAAACAGAAAGTGAGATTAGGCGATGGGTTGGATGAACGTAACTTCCTATCCGAAAGCGCTATCGAGCGAGGCCTAGAATGCCTCAAGGTGTTCGCAGAGCGACTAGCGGATTTTGAACTTGATGATGTCAGAGTTGTTGCGACTCATACCCTAAGAAAAGCCAAAAATGCTATAGACTTCTTAGAGCAAGCCAAGCCACTGTTCCCTTTTCCAATAGAGATCATCTCAGGTCAAGAAGAAGCTCGAATAATCTATAACGGTGTAGAACACACTCAAACCGCTTCTGAATCTAAGTTGGTTATTGATATCGGTGGTGGCAGTACCGAACTCGTCGCTGGACAAGGCTTTACTCCCCTAATTATGCGCAGTTTACCGATGGGATGCGTCAGCTTTACTCAACGTTTCTTTACTGAAAGAGAGCTAACCTCACGACACTTTTCAGATGCTTATACCGCGGCTACTCGTCTATTGATGCCATTGATTGAAGAATATAAAAAGCCCCCTTGGGAAATAGCCTTTGGCTCATCTGGGAGCGCTAAATCCATAAAAGAGGTACTCATTGGCTTAGGGTTCACCGACGGTCTCATTACGCCCCAGCGCCTGTCCTATTTAAAGAATCACTTATGTGAGTATTCATCTTCCGAAACCTTAAATCTTTCAGGTTTAAGTGATGAGAGAAAGCCAGTGTTTGCTGCTGGTGTCACCATTCTTTCAGCAGCCATGGATACGCTAGACATCAAGGAGTTACATTTTTCTGATGGTGCCCTAAGAGAAGGCGTTCTTTATGACATGGAGGATAGATTTAAAGATATTGATGTTCGCACAAGAACTGCCGAAACGCTGGTCTCTCGATACCATGTTGACGTAGCTCATGGCCAGAAAGTCAAAGTACTCGCACTTGCATTATTGAAACAAGTGCAGCCTCAAGTGACTACTACAGTTACTAATGAGCTGTATGATCTGGTTGGTTGGACAGCATTGCTTCATGAGGTTGGACAAAGCATTGCATTTCAAGGCTATCACCGCCATTCGGCTTATCTGCTTAAGCACACGACAATGCCAGGCTTCAATACGGAGCAGCAACGTCTGATCTCGACATTAGTTCGCTATCAAAGAAAAGCGCTCAAGTTACAAGACTTACCGGAGCTCTCTCTATTTACTCCACAACAAATCACACTGCTGATTCGTATATTGAGACTCGCTATCTTACTTAATCGTCAGCGAAATCAAGCACCTGAACCAAACGTAACTCTAACGATTGAACAACAGAATAACTGGGAATTAAAAGGATCTAACAGCGACTGGTTGACCCAAAACCAACTGCTTGAGTATGAACTCAGAGAAGAGCAACAACGTTGGAACAACGCTGGATGGTCGTTGAAACTAAAATAACGAACAATCAAAATAATAACAGCCTGCGAGATCGCAAGCTGTTCATAGGTTTCTTTTCTACGTTCGCAGTGACCTCAATCAGAGCCCGACTTTCGCCAACTCTTGCTCTGCGAACTCAGACGGTATCGCTAAGTAGCCATCCTTCTCTACCAGTTCTTGCCCTTGCTTTGAGAATACAAAAGTGAGGAACTCTCTCTCAACAGGAGAAAGCGGTTTATCTGGGTGTTTGTTCACGTACACATAAAGAAAGCGTGATAGAGGGTAATCACCGCTCAAGATATTCGCTCGAGTCGGCTCTACATAATCAGAACCATGCTCTGAAATAGGAATAAGCTTTACACCTGCTACACGATAGCCAATACCTGAGTAACCGATCCCACTGATTGATGAAGCGACCGATTGCACAACGGATGCGGAACCAGGCTGCTCATTCACGCGATTTTTAAAATCACCACCGCACAGCGCATTCTGTTTGAAGTAACCATAGGTACCCGATACTGAATTGCGGCCGAACAGTTGGAATCGATGTTTTGCCCATGGTTGTTCGATTCCGAGATCTTGCCAGCTATTGAGAGGCTTAGTCGCTCCGCAGCGTAGAGTCTCGGAAAAGATGCCATCAATCTGACGAAAGTTGAGCCCCTCAATAGGGTTATCACGATGCACAAAAAGCCCAATCGCATCGATAGCAACTCGCAGTGCTGTTGGCTTATATCCATGCTCCCTTTCAAATGCTTCAATTTCTCGCAGGCGCATCGGACGACTCATTGGCCCTAGATGTGCAGTCCCTTCGGTTAAGGCTGGAGGAGCAGTAGAAGAACCCGATGCTTGGACTTGAGCGTTAACATTTGGGTAGTAGGACTTGAACTCTTCCACCCATAACGTCGTCATACCCGCTAAGGTATCCGAACCTACCGATAATAAGCTCCCAGAAATCCCCGGAACCTTAGAATAATCAGGAAGAGAATCGACACTCTGTTCTGCATGAGCAGGGTTAACCAAAGCAAACGCTAATAATGAGCTGACTGGCAAACGCATCCTGCGTGTCAAACAACTCATGACACTGTCAGTCGATTTGGCAATGTGAAATGGAATCGACTACCGACACCCACCTCACTTTGAATTTCTAAATGTGAGTCATGGTGACTAAGCGCATGTTTCACAATCGCCAATCCAAGACCACTACCACCTGTATCACGTGAGCGTGCTTTATCTACACGATAGAAACGCTCTGTGAGTCGATGTAAGTGTTGTGGTTCGATACCGTCTCCGGTGTCTGACACATCTAAACATGCACCTTGACTGGTCTGGTACCAACGCACTTTAACCGTCGCGCCCGGTGGTGTGTATTTCACTGCGTTGTAAACCAGGTTCGATATCGCACTTCTCAACTGATCTTCATCAGCGAGAACGCGTAGGCTCTTATCGATATCAAACTCAAGCTTATGCTCTCGATCACCACTTAGGCTTGCCGCTTCTTTTTCAAGAACTTCAAGCATAGCCGGAACGTTGACCACTTCATCGAGCTCATGCATCGGCGCCGCTTCGATTTTTGAAAGTGTTAATAGCTGATTGACCAGACTGTTCATGCGATTCAATTGCTCGGTCATCACACCATGAGCCTTAGGCCACATAGGGCCAACGACCATGTCTGGATCTTCCGTCATTTCAAGGTAGCCCTGAAGTACGGTCATAGGAGTACGTAGCTCGTGAGAAACGTTAGCAAAGAAGTTACGACGCATGCCTTCTAGCTGTTTTAACTGAGTAACATCACGTACCACCATTAGGTGTTCACCCTCGGTATACGGCACGATACGCAGCTCAAGCATGCGCTCCACGTTAAGTGGCGAAGGCATCTCTAACGGTTCTGAAAAATCTTGTTTATTAAGATACTTGATGAAGTCCGGCGTACGGATCAAGTTAGAAATCGGTTGCCCTGAATCGTCTGGCCAGCGAAACCCAAGTAAATACTGAGCAAGCTTGTTACACCAAACGATATTACCTTCACCGCGAAATACCACAACGGCATCGGGAAGGGACTCTGCACCGTTTCTGAAACGGCGGATCAAGTTGGTCAGCTCTTTACGTTTGCGACGCTGTCTCTGCTGCATACGATAAATACCATTGAACAGAGACTCCCAGTTTCCTGAGCCTGAAGGGGGTGTTAACCGCTTTTCATCCCACAACCATGCGGACAAACGCATTTGATTATGTAGATGCCAGCCGAGCTGCAATACCGTGGCAGCCAGCAGTAACCAAGGTAGGTAGCCGAATATCCAACCGACTAAAACCCAAGGTGCGTAAAAAAAAGCCAGCTCCCAAGCCAGCTTTTTCCAGGTTAACTTTTCAACCATTCAGGACTCCGTAAACTGGGTAGCGAAGCCACACTAAGCCTTTGTAGAAAAACGGTAGCCTGCGCCGCGAACCGTTTGGATTAGCTTGTCGTGACCTGCAGATTCAAGTGCTTTACGCAGGCGTCGAATATGTACGTCAACGGTACGGTCTTCAACGTAAACGTTGGTACCCCAAACGTTATTCAACAGTTGCTCTCGGCTGTACACACGCTCTTGGTGTGTCATAAAGAAGTGCAACATTTTGAACTCTGTTGGTCCCATATCAACCGGACCTTCGCTTGCAGTAACGCGGTGAGAAACAGGGTCTAACTTAAGGCCTTGCACATCAATCACGTCTTCCAGTGCGGTAGGCGTTACACGGCGAATAACCGCTTTCAGGCGAGCGACAAGCTCTTTTGGAGAAAATGGCTTGGTGATGTAGTCATCAGCGCCTACTTCTAAACCACGAACCTTATCTTCTTCTTCTCCACGAGCCGTTAGCATCACCACTGGGATGTTGCGAGTTAACTCTTCACGCTTCATGTGCTTGATAAAGTTTATCCCGCTACCACCAGGTAGCATCCAATCTAGTAATACTAGATCTGGGAAAGGTTCACATAGCTTGTTTACCGCTGTATCGTAATCTTCAGCCTCTACTGCTTGGTAGCCTTTTTGTTCAAGCACGAAACACAGCATCTCACGAATAGGTGCTTCATCTTCAACGACCAGAATCCTTCTCGACATAATTGAATAGCCTTTGTATTTAATCAACGCATTGCATTATCTGAGTTAATTATGACACTTTTGTGACCTTTGAAAACAAATTTTCATATAACTGTCTCAAACATTTCACTTTATAACTTTTGATACAGAGCTAGGGACAAATCGAATTAGATCTCATATCATGAAGCACTTCTAAAAAGGTATGAGAAAAATTTATGTGGTTTAAAAATTGCCTAGTCTATCGCTTCAACCGTGATATTGATTTCAACGCAGATCAGCTAGAGAAACAACTTGAAGAATTCCGTTTTACTCCTTGTGGTAGCCAAGACAAACAGAAGTTTGGTTGGGTACACGCAATGGGTAGACATGGCGATATGATGACGCACGTATCAGAAAACCGCATTCTTATCTGTGCAAAGAAAGAAGAGAAAATGCTACCCGCTTCTGTGATCAAAGAATCATTGAACGCAAAAGTAGAAACGCTTGAGGCAGAGTCTGGTACACCTCTGAAAAAGAAAGAGAAAGACAGCCTAAAAGAAGACATCATCATTGACCTACTTCCTCGTGCATTTAGCCGCAGCAACTTCACTTACGCGCTGATCATGCCAAAAGAAGGTTTCATTGTGGTTGATGCGAGCAGCTACAAAAAAGCAGAAGATGTATTAGCATTGCTACGTAAGACAATGGGTAGCCTGCCCGTAGTGCCAGCTATTCCAGAGCAAGCGATCGAAACGACTCTTACAGAATGGGTGAAATCAGGTGATACGCCTCAAGGCATCACTATGCTTGATGAAGCAGAACTAAAATCTATTCAAGAAGACGGCGGTATTGTTCGAGTTAAGAAACAAGAACTAGAAGCTGATGAGATTAAAAACCACATCGAAGCCAATAAGATGGTGACGAAACTTCTTATCAACTGGCAAGACCGTATTGAATTCATTCTTGCAGAAGATGGCAGCATCAAGCGCCTAAAATTCAGTGATGAGCTCAAAGACGAAAACGACGATATTCCTCGTGAAGATCAAGCTGCGCGTTTTGATGCAGACTTCTCTCTACTTTGTGGTGAGTTCAGTGTTTTCCTTCCAAACCTATTTGAATCATTAGGCGGGTTAACTCAACCTAACGCTTAATCAGTCAAACTATAAGCTCAGGTGCTAACGGTATCTGGGCTTATTTCTCACTAAGTTCTCACTTATATCGGCCTCTCTACCCTCTTGTTAATGTCATTGCTATCTTTAGGGCTATCAACCAAACTCATTTTAGCGTAAAATTTGCGCCCCTTTGATATCACTTGGTGGTATCAACCTGACTTGAGATCAGATTAGAGAACGAAGCAATGACTACACAAAAACCATTTGTACCTGAACTATTATCACCGGCAGGAAGCCTCAAAAACATGCGTTACGCATTCGCCTACGGCGCAGATGCAGTATACGCAGGCCAGCCACGTTACAGCCTTCGCGTTCGTAACAACGAGTTCAATCACGAAAACCTACAAATTGGTATCGATGAAGCTCATGCTCAAGGCAAAAAGTTATATGTTGTATGTAACATTCAGCCGCACAACTCTAAATTAAAAACATTCATTCGCGACCTTAAACCAGTTGTAGATATGGGCCCTGACGCGCTTATCATGTCAGATCCTGGTCTTATCATGATGGTTCGTGAAGCCTTCCCTGAAATGCCAATCCACCTTTCGGTTCAAGCAAACGCAGTAAACTGGGCGACAGTTAAGTTCTGGTCAACCCAAGGCGTTGAGCGTGTAATCCTATCTCGTGAGCTATCGCTTGAAGAGATCGAAGAGATTCGCGAACACTGCCCAGAAACAGAGCTAGAGATCTTTGTTCACGGTGCACTTTGCATGGCTTACTCAGGCCGTTGTCTGCTTTCTGGTTACATGAACAAGCGCGATCCAAACCAAGGTACTTGCACCAACGCTTGCCGCTGGGAATACAAAACTGAAGCGGCGAAAGAAGACGAAAACGGTCAGATCGTTGAAGCTAATCCAACTGGTGTCGCTATTCAAGAAGTTGAAGTTCAAGATGAACGTCCAGACAACACACTAGGTCTTGGTAAACCAACAGACGAAGTGGTTCTGCTTTCTGAATCACACAAGCCAGAAGAGAAAATGGCAGCGTTTGAAGATGAGCATGGTACTTACATCATGAACTCAAAAGACCTTCGCGCAATCCAACACGTTGAGCGCCTAACGAAGATGGGTGTTCACTCTCTGAAGATTGAAGGTCGTACTAAGTCTTTCTACTACTGTGCACGTACTGCTCAGGTTTACCGTAAAGCTATTGACGATGCAGTGGCAGGCAAACCATTCGATGAAAGCCTAATGGGTACACTAGAGAGCCTAGCTCACCGTGGTTACACTGAAGGCTTCTTACGTCGCCATACACACGATACATACCAAAACTACGAGTACGGTTACTCTATCTCTGATACTCAACAGTTTGTTGGTGAGTTCACCGGTAAGCGCCGTGGCGACCTAGCGGAAGTAGAAGTGAAGAACAAGTTCCTAGTTGGCGATAGCTTAGAAATGATGACACCAAAAGGTAACGTTGTTTTCAAACTGGAAGTTATGGAAAACCGTAAATCTGAAGCAGTAGACGATGCGAAAGGTAACGGTCACTTTGTATTTATTCCTGTACCAGCAGATCTAGATCTAGAGTACGGCTTGCTGATGCGTAACTTGAGCGAAGGCCAAGATACACGTAACGCATCAGGCAAATAATTTTTACTTAAGCGACTTACTTGAGAAGAAAATAATGGCTCTGTTAATTACTGACAAGTGCATCAACTGCGATATGTGTGATCCTGAATGCCCAAATGGTGCAATCACTATGGGTGACAGTATCTTCGAGATCGATCCAGATTTATGTACAGAGTGTAAAGGTCACTATGAAAAGCCGACATGTCAGTCAGTGTGCCCGATTACAAAATGCATAATCACTGACCCAAACCATATTGAAACTGATGACGAGCTACTCGAGAAGTTTGTTATCATTCAAGGCTTGACCTAAAAGAAGAAAGGTTCAACTTAACCATAAGTTGAACCTTTTTTTCATCCTGATTTTCCGATTGGATAACATTGCAGAAGAGCTCTTTTTCAAATTGATATTCGAGTCGTTCTCGCCAGTTTATTGATTGAGCTATCGGAACAAGATAAAAGTTTTCCCTGCTGGTATCGGTCACAAATGCCATTCCATACTGCATCAATTCATAGTGAACATCATTTACGAAACTAGGGTCTAAACGTTGTCTGCCTGTTAGCTGATTGATGTCATCTCTTGAAATTGAAATACCCGAGCTTTCAGCGTTGAACCTGTGTCTTAACCATTCTGAAAATTCCTTCGCACAAATCATAGTCATAGTCTTATCCTTGAATTATCTATCGACGGGTATCAGACTCTGATTTCGCATACTGCACATAAGCCGCATCTTTCACCCCAAAACACTCAATCCCTGACCAAACCTTGTCAAATTCGCCATCGCCTTTGCTGATACCGTTATTGCTTTTATTGATATCAAACGATGTTCTTAATCTCGTGTTTATAAACTCTAGACAAAAGTGTGATTTTTCTCCAATTTTAGAGTCGAAAAAACCAGTGGCAGTACCACTGTAAAAAGCCTCGATTAACAGGATTACTTATTCGATATCAAGGCTAAACACTGACTTGGCATCACTTTAACTTTTTTCTTTTTCTTAGTTTTCGCTACTTTTTTAGGAGGTGGAACTGGTACAGTCTTTGGAGCCCAACTTGCAAGTTCATCTCCACAACCGTCACCTTTAGGAGGGTTCGCTTGAGCTATGCAGTTTGAACTGCCTTCAGGACACTTTAAGCGAACGTGGAAGTGGGAGTGGTGTCCCCACCAAGGTCTTATTTTGCCTAACCAAGCTCTATCATTAGCGTCAGAGTTTTCTTGTTCACAAAGGGTTTGCTTGATCACTGGATGAACAAAAATACGCACTACTTTTTCATCTTTCGCTGCATAACGAATAACTTGAAAATGATCATCGGTCCAATTCGATTCACGCAATTTGTAGTTGGTAAGATCCACTACGCTCACAGGTTTAGGCACAGCTAACTCGTTCTCTGACAGCCTCTTACTGGTTAACCTGAGCCATATATCAATATCTAACCCTGTTTGATGACTTGAATGACCTGAAGAAAAGCGCCCTCCTCTGGGAAGAGAAATATCACCGACCAATAAATTAGTATTGAGTTTCTCGCTGGTCGTGACTCCTAACCTCTCAATAAACTTTATAGCTTCTGTATGGCCATAGTAGCGCTCTCTTTGAGGGCGAATGATCTGATACCCCAAACCATTAATAGGCAAAGCCTGCGCGCCGTCTAGACAGCCATTGGCATAGCTTCCAATTGATGAGGGTGAATTTTTAGTAGGGTGACTCTCTTTTTCCCACGAAGTTGCTGATAGAGAAAATGAACAATAGAATACAACCAGTGCAAAAAAGAACCTCATAATAATCCCAAATTACTGACGCTTACTCATTATATTAGTCGCCATTTAGGATTAGGTGCATATCGTACTTAAGTTTTTGGTGGTAGCTCGTGAATTAGACGGGTTAAAGCAAGAAAACAGGAAACGGGAAAACAGAGGAATTTCGCTCTTGATGAATGATGAAGCGTAATGGGCTGTTTATATCAGGCTACTTTCTGTAATTTATTAAACTCCAGAAAGCAAAAAGGCTCTAGCATTTCTGCTAG
>NZ_AJZD02000340.1 GCF_000272105.2 Vibrio splendidus 12E03 | reverse complement strand
TATCTTTAAATTTAATTACGCAACAAAGCCCATGCGTTCATCAATTTTTTTAAACACATTAATAGGATCCTCCTGACAATAAGAGATAGTAGGCCAAAGCAAAAGTGCAGATAAGGCGATTTTCTTCATTAAATTTTATTCCTATTTTTATTTAAACTACCGATTTCAACTGAAAATGACTTACCTCATGGCATTACATTAGTGATTTCTGAACTAGTAGTAA
>NZ_AJZD02000339.1 GCF_000272105.2 Vibrio splendidus 12E03 | reverse complement strand
TATCTTCGTATAAGGAGGTGATCCAGCCCCAGGTTCCCCTAGGGCTACCTTGTTACGACTTCACCCCAGTCATGAACCACAAAGTGGTGAGCGTCCTCCCCGAAAGGTTAAACTACCCACTTCTTTTGCAGCCCACTCCCATGGTGTGACGGGCGGTGTGTACAAGGCCCGGGAACGTATTCACCGTAGCATTCTGATCTACGATTACTAGCGATTCCGACTTCATGGAGTCGAGTTGCAGACTCCAATCCGGACTACGACGCACTTTTTGGGATTCGCTCACTATCGCTAGCTTGCTGCCCTCTGTATGCGCCATTGTAGCACGTGTGTAGCCCTACTCGTAAGGGCCATGATGACTTGACGTCGTCCCCACCTTCCTCCGGTTTATCACCGGCAGTCTCCCTGGAGTTCCCGACATTACTCGCTGGCAAACAAGGATAAGGGTTGCGCTCGTTGCGGGACTTAACCCAACATTTCACAACACGAGCTGACGACAGCCATGCAGCACCTGTCTCAGAGCTCCCGAAGGCACACCTGCGTCTCCGCTGGCTTCTCTGGATGTCAAGAGTAGGTAAGGTTCTTCGCGTTGCATCGAATTAAACCACATGCTCCACCGCTTGTGCGGGCCCCCGTCAATTCATTTGAGTTTTAATCTTGCGACCGTACTCCCCAGGCGGTCTACTTAACGCGTTAGCTCCGAAAGCCACGGCTCAAGGCCACAACCTCCAAGTAGACATCGTTTACGGCGTGGACTACCAGGGTATCTAATCCTGTTTGCTCCCCACGCTTTCGCATCTGAGTGTCAGTATCTGTCCAGGGGGCCGCCTTCGCCACTGGTATTCCTTCAGATCTCTACGCATTTCACCGCTACACCTGAAATTCTACCCCCCTCTACAGTACTCTAGTTCACCAGTTTCAAATGCAGTTCCGAGGTTGAGCCCCGGGCTTTCACATCTGACTTAATGAACCACCTGCATGCGCTTTACGCCCAGTAATTCCGATTAACGCTCGCACCCTCCGTATTACCGCGGCTGCTGGCACGGAGTTAGCCGGTGCTTCTTCTGTTGCTAACGTCAAGAGATAGCGCTATTAACGCTACCCCCTTCCTCACAACTGAAAGTACTTTACAACCCGAAGGCCTTCTTCATACACGCG
>NZ_AJZD02000338.1 GCF_000272105.2 Vibrio splendidus 12E03 | reverse complement strand
GTATGGCTACCGTTTACCACCACACCATTTGGTATCTTCTTGATGCGTCAGCACGTGATTGCATCGATTCCTAAAGAGCTATTAGAAGCAGCGAAACTGGATGGCGCAGGTGAGTTCAGAACGTACTGGAGTGTGGTACTGCCATTGATGAAACCAGCTCTAGCAACACTAGCTATCGTGCAGTTCGTCTTCTTCTGGAACATGTTTATGCAGCCTCTTGTGGTGCTGAACAACCCTGACAATTACGTCATCACACAAGCACTACGAAGTGTTCAGGGTATTCCGAATACGCCATGGGGCGCGGTAATGCTAGGTACCACAATTTCTATTTTACCACTCGTGATTACATACCTGTTCGCATCGAAACAGATGATCAGTGGTTTAACGTCCGGCGCAGTTAAAGGTTAGGTTTAAGGGTTATAACAATGAATAAATTTCAACTTCCAAGTGATTCAAAGTTACGCAGTAAGGAATTTGTATTCGGTGTCGCGACATCTTCATACCAAATTGAAGGCGGCGTTGAAGAGGGCGGTCGTACACCGTCTATCTGGGACACATTTTGTAAGACGCCAGGTAAGGTAGATAACGGCGACAGTGGTGATGTGGCGTGCGACCACTACCACTTGTGGAAGCAAGATATCGAGATGATTCAAGGTTTAGGTGTTGATGCTTACCGCCTGTCAATTGCATGGCCACGTATTCTGCCGCAAGACGGTGTGGTGAACCAGCAAGGCCTTGAGTTTTACGGTCAGATTATCGACGAGTGCCATGCTCGTGGCATGAAAGTGTATGTGACTTTGTACCACTGGGATCTTCCGCAATATCTTGAAGACAAGGGCGGCTGGTTAAACCGAGAAACATCTTACAAATTCGCTGAATATGCAGAAGTGGTGAGCAAGTATTTTGGCGATACCATCGACGTATACACCACGCTCAATGAACCGTTTGTGTCTGCGTTCCTAGGTTACCGCTGGGGCGAACATGCGCCGGGTATCAAGGGTGAGAAAGAGGGCTACTTAGCATCTCACCACCTAATGTTGGCTCACGGTTTAGCAATGCCGATTCTTCGCAAGAATGCGCCTCATGCTAAGCATGGAGTGGTATTTAACGCGACTCCAGCTTACCCGCTAACGCCACAAGATCAAGGCGCCGCAGACTACTGTGAAGCAGAGAACTACCACTGGTTTATCGACCCAGTATTGAAGGGTGAATACCCACAACTGGTCGTCGAGCGCCAAGCGATGAACATGCCGATGATTCTAGAAGGTGATTTAGACATCATCAGCGCACCAGTCGATTACATCGGTATCAACTACTACACACGCAATGTCGCTCGCTTCAACGAGAATGGCGACATTGAATCAGTGAAACAGACTGACGCAGAGCACACTTACATCGGCTGGGAAATCAACCCACAAGGCCTAACGGATTTGCTAACGCGTTTGGATGCTCGCTACGAAAATATGCCACCCATCTACATCACAGAGAACGGTGCTGCAGGTAACGACGAGCGTGTTAATGGACAAGTGATGGACGACCAACGAGTTCGTTATTTCCAAGGTCATATCGAAGCGGTTCACAACGCCGTTGAAGCTGGCGTGAAAGTCGATGGCTACTTCGCTTGGAGCCTGATGGATAACTTTGAGTGGGCATTCGGTTATTGCCAGCGTTTTGGCATCGTCCACGTTGATTACACCACCCAAGAAAGAACATTGAAACAGAGCGCAATTGCGTATCGAAATATGCTTCTAGAGCGCGCTGAGGAGAACAGATAATGGCTAAAGTAGAATTTAAGAACATCAAAAAATCATTCGGTGATGTTGAAGTTGTCAAAGAGTTTGATTTTACGGTTGAAGATGGTGAATTCGTGGTTTTCCTTGGCCCATCTGGCTGTGGTAAATCGACAACGCTACGTATGCTTGCCGGACTTGAAAGCATCAGCTCTGGTGACATCGTAGTTGGCGGCAAGTTGATGAACAAAGTCGACGCGAAAGACCGCGATTTGGCGATGGTATTCCAAAGCTACGCTCTGTACCCACACATGACGGTTTACGAGAACATCGCCTTCGCACTAAAACTGAAAGGCATGCCGAAAGCGGAAATCGACGTAGAAGTACTAAAAGCGGCGAAAATGTTAGAGCTTGACCCGCTACTGAATCGTAAGCCTAAAGAGCTTTCTGGTGGTCAACGTCAGCGTGTGGCAATGGGGCGTGCGATGGTTCGTACCCCTAAGGTTTTCTTGTTCGACGAGCCGTTATCTAACCTAGATGCAAAACTGCGTGGTGTGATGCGTGAAGAGATCAAACACCTACACCGCGAGCTTAAAACCACCACGATCTACGTAACACACGACCAGATCGAAGCGATGACACTGGCAGATCGCATTGTGATCCTGAAAGACGGTTACGTTGCTCAAGTGGGTACACCAACGGAAGTGTTCCAACGCCCAGCTAACAAATTTGTCGCGCAATTCATTGGTAACCCGTCAATGAATATGTTGGAAGCTAAGCTGATTGAAAAAGAGGGTGAATACTTCGTTGAACTTGGTGATGTTCATATCCCATTGCCGGAGCGTTTTAAGTCTCTGGCCTCTAAAAATCTCGCGCTTCACTTTGGTGTTCGTCCAACAGACATCCACCTACGTGCTGAGCAAGTTGACCACGACCGTGTGCTGCCATTCCCTGTGAAAATCAAAGACAAGGAACTGCTAGGTGCGAGCATTCTTCTGAAAACAGAAATCGGCGGCCAACCGCTGATGGTTGAGACCCAAGCCGCTGAAGTGGATGTGAAAGAACTGACTCTTTACTTAGATTTGGATGCTTTCCACCTGTTTGACGCACTGAGCGAGAACTCGCTAGCGAGCTAGCCAATTACGATCTAGCCAGTCAACTTAAGTCAGCCAACGAGCTGACACCAATCAACTTACGACAAATTGTTTTGGCTCCTCCTGATTTGGGAGGGGCTAGGGATAGTGATGATGAAATTCGGATATTTTGACGATAAAAACAAAGAATACGTAGCAACCACGCCATGTACACCGATCAAATGGTGTAACTATGTTGGCACATTAGATTTCGGTGGCATTGTCGATAGCAACGGCGGTGTGTTGTTGTGTAAAGGTGATCCGGCACTGAACCGCATTACCAAGTACATTGCTCAGCTGCCAAACTCAGATTTCAAAGGCTCGACCATGTATCTTAAGGTGCGTGATGAAGCGGGTAACGTAGAGGTGTTCTCGCCGTTTTATACACCAACATTGAAGCCGCTGGATAAGTTTGAAAACCATACAGGCTTGTCTTACACCACCATCATTGCAGAAGCGTTTGGTGTGCGTTGTGAAGCGACGTTCTTCGTACCGAAAGCTGACCAAGTATTGCTGCAAGACATCAAGGTCACCAACATTTCAGACAAAGCGCTGCACGTTGATGTAGTGCCAGTCTACGAATTCACACACTTCGATGCACTTAAGCAGTTACTTAATGCCGATTGGGTTCCACAAACCATGACACTGAAAGCGCACCAGCAAGAGTCGGGTCATACCGTGCTTGAGCAGTATGCCTTCATGAAGCGTGACTATGCCGTAAACCTGATGACCGCGGATCGCCCTGCGACGTCGTTTGATGGTGATCGCCAATCATTCCTTGGTCAGTTTGGTTACGGCACATGGGCTGCCCCACAAGCGTTAGAAAACGACGAGCTTGGCAACACCGAGTGTTTGCGCGGTGACAATATTGGTGCGCTAAATCTGCGTTTAGGGTGGTTATCTCCAGAGCAGACAGAACGCACGGTTGTACAAATTGCACAAGAAGAGAGCCTAGAAGCTGCATTGCCTCTATTGGCTAAATATCGTGACCATCAAGTGGTCGATTCGGCTTTCGCTGAACTGGCTGAACATTGGGATAGTTACCTTCAAGCGGTTCAGGTTGAAACGCCAGACCCAGCAATGAACTCGATGCTTAACGTTCACAACCCGCGTCAGTGTCACACCACCAAAAACTGGTCTCGTTACCTGTCTTTGTATCAACTTGGCTATGGCGCTCGTGGTATCGGTTTCCGTGACTCTTCTCAAGATACATTGGGTGTTATTACTCATATGCCAGAAGAGGCGCGAGAGTTCATTGAGCGTCTGCTATCAGTGCAAAACACTAATGGTTCTGCGATGCACCAGTTCTTCCCATCAACCATGGAAGCGAACGCGGGTGACTCACGTGAAGAAGAAGATCGCCCGGATTACTACGGTGACGATCATCTGTGGATCATCTATGCGGTGACTCAATATGTGAAAGAGACAGGCAACGCTGACTTCTTGAACAAAGAGATCCCGTTCTATCAAAAAGACAAAGCGGGCAACCCAATCGAAACGGGAGCAGTTTGGAACCACCTGTGCCGCGCGATTGAATTTACCTACACCAATACTGGTGAGCACGGTCTACCGCTGCTAGGTTTTGCAGACTGGAATGACACGGTGAACCTGCCAACGGGTGCTGAGTCGATGATGGTAGCCAACATGTACGGCAAAGCCCTGCTCGATATGCTGGACCTTTGTGAGCTACGTGGCGAAGCGCAACTGACGACTAAGTTTAAAGATCAGTACCAACAGATGCAGAGTACGGTGAATGAGTGCGGTTGGGATGGCGAGTGGTTCGTTCGTTACTTTGATGAGCAAGGTTTGCCAATCGGTTCTCATAAAAATGAGCAAGGGCAGATCTACACTAACGGTCAAAGCTGGCCTGTAATTTCTGGTTTCGCGACTCAAGAACGTGCAACGCAAGCGCTAGATTCGGTTTACAACAAACTAAACACCACCAATGGCATCAAACTTTCAACACCGGGTTACAACGGCTTTGATCCACAGCTAGGTGGCGTATCAACATACCCACCGGGTGCGAAAGAGAACGGCGGTATCTTCCTGCATTCAAACCCATGGGTGATGATCGCAGAAGCGAAAATGGGCAACGGCGAGCGTGCTTATGAGTACTACCGTCAAATTAATCCGGCTTCGAAGAACGACGATATTGATACCTTCGAGTCAGAGCCATACTGCTACCCACAAAACATCTTGGGTGACGAACATAAACAGTTCGGCTTAGGTCGTAATGCATGGCTGTCTGGTACTTCATCTTGGACATACGTTGCGGGTACGCAGTGGATTTTGGGTGTTCGTCCTGAAGTAGATGGCTTGCTGGTGGATCCTTGTATTCCGGCTGAGTGGCCGGAGTTTAAAGTCCGTCGTCAGTTCCGCGGTGCAACATACAACATTCATGTCACGAACCCGAATAACGTGTGTAAAGGTGTGGTTGAGATGAAGGTAAATGGTGACCTGATTTCAGGCAACAAAGCACCGGTGTTTACCTCTGGCGAGCACACAGTCGAAGTGGTTTTAGGTTAACAAAGAGAAGGGCGCGTTATGCGCCCTTTATTGCGCTTTCGTTTAGTTTCTTTAGTTTGTTTTTTACGTTGTAGTTTTCGTTAGCAATGCGTTCTCAGGGGGGCTGGTTTCACGTTTAGCAGTTGCTTCAGCTTCGTTCGGTTACTTTGGTTGCTTTATTGTGGCTGATAGGCAGCTTGGCATTGCCAAGTGAAGGTTTGAGACTGGTTCGGGCTAAGCGTCAATAAGCCAATTTGGTTATTGAAAGCATCGGCAGGGCAAGTCATTGGTTCTATTGCAATACTTTGCTCACTCGTTGGGGTGTACAGCTGAACAAATGGGTAGCTTGCATCTTGTTGATAGTGAATCGCGGCAGATGAATCTGAGCGTGTGAAAGTCAGTTGGTTGCTTGTCTTCGAATCAAATTCAAAGCAGTGGTTTAGGCTTTGATTGGTGAGGGAATCATCCAAAGACAAACGGTCAAAAGCCTGTTTTTCACCATTAGGCAGGTCGTTCTCGTGTATGACCTCAGCACAAGGTGACATGGTAAGCCTACACTGTTTCAATTCAGTGCCAAGAGAGAAATAAGGGTGCCAAGCATCACCGAATGGGAAGGCGAAATCACCACAATTAGAGACGGTTGTCGAGCAAGAGAGCTTGCCTGTGATGTCGATAGTGAAGGCGACTTCAAGGTTAAAAGCGAACGGGAAAGCAGGGTGCAAAGATGACGTTTGATACTGCAGCGTCACACTGGCTGACTCATCATTGGCTGCGCTGTTTGTGATTGAAAAAGGTTGGTTGTAGAGCAGGCCGTGTACGGCGTGATCAGACCAAGGAAAGTTAGCTGGGAGTTGATGGTTTTGGTTATCGAAACTGTAACGACCTAAGTTTAAACGGTTTGGAAAAGGGAATAATTTAGCACTGCGGGAAAAGAACGGATGTTGGTTGATCAGTTCATCATAATTCTGATAACCACAAATAAAAGAGAATGGGCTGTTGTTTACAATATATTTATTGATAACAGCACCAAATCCATTGATTATTTGAAGTTCTATACCATGCTGGTGGCTTATTAATGTGACAGAGTCAATATTTCCAAATTTTTCATTTATAATTTTAAACATGTTGATGTCTCCATTTTAAAAAGATATTAACAAGAAGAAAAAAATATTCAATGGCGGTTTTAAAATGAATAATAAAATTCCATATACAAGCTATTCAGGAAATTCAGAACATCTTTGCAAAAAAGGTGATGCAGTTGAATTTATTCAACCTTGGTACACACCAATTTCTACCACACCAGAAAATACCGGTATGGCGGTGGGCGGTATTGGCAATACATTTACACTGACGCCAAACGGTAACACGCCAAACTTCAGCTTTATTCCAGGTATATTTGTTGACTGTTCAGATCAAGTTATTAATTTTAATGATTTTTATTCTTCAGTTATGGATGTGCCAACCATTGATACCCTTCAGATTCTTAACGAACAAGAGCTCAGTGTTCACCTGAATTTCTACCCGGCATTATTCGATGGCAAGAGAATAGATAATAGTTCGAATGCGATTAACATCATTCGTAGTGCATTAAAAAATTGCAACTTCTATAAAGAAAATAAAGAGAGCTTTATAAAGTGGAATGTTGAGTTTTCTAATAAGACTCAAATGTTAATTGATTCGGATTCATCGTCGATTGTTTGTCAATTATATGTAGCCTTAGATTTCTTTAATGGTTTATTAATAAATGGTGCAACGAGACAGCTATCACTAACTGCGGGAAATAATGGTGATATAGAAAGTGTTAATGGTCGCGATATAGAATATAAGGCTTTATATCCATTAGCTGAATATCAATATAATAGTTTTGACGGTATTAATATCAAGCGTAAGGTTGTTTCACCGATCGTTAAGGACGATAAACGCCTCTGTTCTTTACCGATGCACTGGAACCACTTTCAGTTAACGAATGATTCACAGCAAACTCGCGTGATTACGCTTGCTCAACCTCTGCAAAATCTGATTGGTTCAACTTACCGAAAAGGTCGCGATGGGATCCAAGATTCGGCATGTACCTTATCTCAAAACCCGATAGCTCAGCAGCATCAAGCGGTGAATGTAAACGGTGAAAGCCACAGTTTTACGGGTGTTCAGCTCACTAGTCAGTCTCCGTATCGAAGTGACATTGAGGGTGAGGTGGTGTTTGGTGTCCAAGCGGATAACCACTTGTTGGGGTCTGGCAAGGTATCGGTGTCTGTTAAGCCGACGCTTTATACTTCGAAAGTGACCCAGCAAACAGAGTTCGCACTGAAAACAGGCCGTACTAACACCGAATTTCAAACAGGGATCTACACTGGGCGTGAAGCATTGAGCGCATTGGTTGTGGTTCAGGTTGAACTGGAGCCGGGCGAATCCGTTGATCTGCGTTTCGCTCAAGTAATGGCTCACAGCAAAGTGATGCTTAATGGTTGGCTCTCGGATAAGGCTTACACTCAATTCTACCCGCAAGCGAAACCGGCTCTGCCGATGTTAGAAGATGTTCTGCCAAAGCTCGAAACCATTGAGCAACAGATCGTTAAGCAACAAGAGGCCTTTCTAGAGCAAGCTCAAAGCAAGATATCACAGCCTGAATCAGCACTGCGCTATGCGACGATGGCGATGAATTCATTGTCTTTCCTAGCCGAATCAACGGTATGGGATAAAGAAGACAAGTTCTTGGTGAAAGAGTGTGTCGATTACCCATTCTTTAATTCTCTGGATGTTTATTTCTATGGCTCATTCTCTCTGCTTTATTTGCTGCCTGAGCTTGATGGCTGCGTGATGAAAGAGTTCTCGAAAGCCATTTTGGCGGAAGACTTTACCGAGCGTCGATACTGGGAATACGAAGCGACACCGAATGCTGAATTGATTGATCAGAAGTACCAAGGTGTGCGCGCGATTCGAGGTGCGGTAATCCACGATTTGGGTAGCCCGTTCGACATTCAGCCTGACGCGTATAGCTGGCATAATGTTAAGGAATGGAAGGACTTAGCACCGAAATACATTCTGATGGTGTACCGCCATCATCAAAAGACACAAGATATCTCTGTGGTTGAAGAGTGCTGGCAGGCTGTCACTGAGAGCATAGATTTCTTATCGAATTTGATTGCTGAGGGTGACGATTTACCACTAACCCGTGGCACAGACGATACCTTTGATAACCTCGCGTCTCACGGCATCTCTATTTACTGTGCGAGTCTTTGGGTGGCAGGTCTACAAGCGGCAAGCGAACTTGCAAAATTGATGAATGAAAGCGAGTTAGCCGCGGGTTACTTAACGCGTTCTAAAAAGGCGCTGGCGACAGTTGAGCAAAGCTTGTGGGATGAAAAAGAAGGCTACTACCACTTCTTCGTCACTCCCGTTCAAGCCAAGCATTTAACAGGTAAGAACTATCAAGCACTGGAAATCTTAGGCCTGACTTTGACGGGCGATGCGATTGCTGACAAGAGCACACTCAATACCTATCTTAATGAAACGGATACCTCCATCAACATCAGTAAAGTATCTCAAAGAGTCTCTAAGAAACGCTTTCTGAGTGAGACCGCGCCTCAAGCCTTTACACAAGAATACTTAGATTTAGTGCCAGATTCCGACAACAGCTTTGGTGATGCTTTATTGGCAGACAGTTACTTAAAGCTAATCGGGCTAGAAGGTATTTTCCCACAAGAAAACATCCAACGCGCACTAGACTATGTTTATAAGCACAACTTTGAAATCAACAGCCCTAAGCTAGGGGTTGCGAATATGACGCTGGCCGACGGTTCGCCGCATGAAGCGTTCCAAGCGCAAGACGTGTGGATTGGCGTACAGTTTAGTGTTGCGACAGCGTTGAGTCTAGCGGGTAAATCGCAGCAAGCAGAAACATTAATGGATACCGTGTATACCGCGCTGTATGACTATTCAAAAATTCCATTTGCCGCACCAGAAGGGTTCAACTGTTCTGTCTCTTTCAATGAGCAAGAACTCTCAGAGTATTTTAAATTGCCACAAAATGATGCGAAAAAGTGGATTACTGCGCTTAAATTGCAAAAGTGTGTGCTATCTGACGGTCGAGTGAGTCCAGATCTGACTAAAGACAGTGATAAATTTGTTAGTATGTTGCAAGGTGAAATTTCGGCGGAGCAAGCCATCGTTCTTCATAAATGGCTGTTGAGCACTGGGTTGAAATATACCGCAGGTCGTTATTTCAGACCGGGGATGATCTTCGCCTACATGTATTAACTTAATGATATGAGTTTCAACAAAAGCAGTGGTATGCAGGTTGAAACGGGTGGGGAGCTTTCGGGCTCCCCAGATGTTACTGGATTAGGGTATCGAGATGCGCACTAAAACAAAAAAAACAACAGTATACGATGTAGCAAGACTGGCTGGTGTTTCTCCCAGCACCGTGTCTCGTTTCCTTAATCGAACCACTTATGTGTCGGATGATAAAAGCCAAAACATTGAGCAAGCCATTAAAGACACGGGCTACAAACCTAACTTCCAAATGCAAGAAAACACCAACCGACGCTCGCTCACTATTGGTGTCTTGGTGCAACACCCTGATAGCCCCTACACCAGTCGTATCCTTAACGACATGGAAAAAACGCTGATTGCTCAAGGTTATTCATTAGTGATCGCAACAGGGCATTGGCAGAAAAAGTTAGAAATGCACGCGTTGGAGTATCTGGCGAAAAGTAACGTGGATGGCATGATCATCGTGACAGGAAGCATTACCAAAGAGGACATCGCCAAGTACGCTCAAGATATTCCGATTGTCGCGGTGGGTTACGACATCGTTGAAGAAAATGTTCGTTCGATCAATATCGATAATGTGTTGGGGGGCTACATGGCGACCCTGCATTTGCTTCAACAAGGGCATGTGAACATTGCTCATATCAAAGGGCTGTCGAGCCAACCAGATGCGGGGAGTCGTTTTGAAGGCTACAAGAAAGCGCTGCAAGAGGCTGGCATTAAAGTGATGCCAAAGCTTGTAAAACAAGGGGATTTTAGTAGCGAATCTGGTTATGAGAAAACCGTTGAATTAATCGAGTCTAAGATTCATTTTTCAGCTCTGTTTGCTGCCAATGACCAAACGGCTTATGGCGCGATTAAGGCGCTGCATGATCATGGTTATAAAGTGCCAGAAGATGTATCAGTGATTGGGTTTGATGACTTACCAACGTCCAAGTATTTCACACCAGCGCTAACCACCTTGAGACAGCCGATTGAAGAGATTGGAGAGGTGTGTGCTCAGTCGATTTTGAATCTATTATCTGGCGAGAGGCATGAGGCTCGATTGCCACCGATTGATTTGATTGTGAGAGAGTCGACCAAGTCATTGTATCGATAGCGTGTAATGAAGTGATTTGATGACAGGGAATGACACTTCAGATGAATTATTTCCCTTCAGAAACGAAAAATGTCGCATCCATGCGACATTTTTCTTTTGGCGGCCAAACCAGTTTTGCTATATCCATTCTAGAATGAAACTAATTAGGAATTTATTCAGAATGTACATATAAGACGCTGTTAATCTTGATTAGTTCCCTCTAAGCAGCATTTTTTTCTGATTTATTTTCTAAGTCGAATGACGCTGCGATTAACTTCTTGGTGTAGTCATTTTTCGGTGCATTGAAAATCTCTTCCGCAGAGCCCTCTTCCATCACTTCCCCTTTCTGCATTACTAAAACACGATCCGAAAGTGCTTTCACTACCGAGAGATCATGGCTGATGAAAAGGAAACCGATGTTGTGTTTGGTTTGAATATCTTTCAACAGGTCAATCACGGTCAGTTGTACCGAGCGATCGAGCGCTGACGTTGGTTCATCCAGTAAGATAAAAGAAGGTTCAAGAATCAGCGCACGAGCAATCGCGATACGTTGCCTTTGTCCGCCAGAGAATTCATGCGGATAACGGTTAATTGAATTAGGTTCAAGACGTACTTCAATCAGCGCTTTGCGTGCTCGTTCCAATCGTTCTTTCTTAGAGAGTTGAGGTTGATGTACCGTTAAGCCTTCGGTGATGATTTCCCCAACTGTCATACGTGGTGACAAAGAGCCATAAGGGTCTTGGAACACCATTTGTACATCTTTCTTGAGCTTATGGCGTTCTTTGTCGGTTAATAAACTGACATCTTGGCCTTTATAAACAATACGTCCGGTACTTGGCAGCAAGCCGATTAATGCTCGTCCAAGGGTTGATTTACCTGACCCCGATTCACCAACAATGCCAAGTGTTTCGCCCTGCTTAAGGTTTAACGAAATGCCTTTAACCGCCTCAAAGTACTGATTTTTACTCTTGATGAAGTGTGATTTAACCAAGAACTGAACTCGGATATCTTCAGCAGACAATAGCTCTGGGGCTGTAGCTTCAACAGGAACCTTAGCGCCTTTAGGAATCGAGTTAATCAGCATTCGTGTGTAATCGTGCTTAGGGTTATCGAACAGTTCTTGAGTCTGAGCCTCTTCAACCAATTCCCCTTTACACATCACTAGTACCCGGTCGGCAAAGTGCTTCACTACACCGAGATCATGGGTGATGAACAAAATCGCCATGCCCATTTTGCCTTGAATCTCTTTGATAAGAGAAAGCACTTCAGCTTGAACTGTCACGTCTAATGCTGTGGTAGGTTCGTCTGCAATCAGAATATCCGGTTCATTGATCAGCGCCATCGCGATCATGATTCGCTGTAGCTGACCACCAGAAAACTCATGTGGGTATTTGGTGTAAGCCTGATCTGGCATAGGCAAATGCACAAGGTTGAACAGCTCTAACACGCGTTGTTTTGCTTTTGATTTCGATACCTTACGGTGACACATAATGGCTTCCGCCACTTGAGTACCGACACGCAGGTATGGATTCAAAGAGGTCATTGGCTCCTGAAAGATCATGCCGATTCTATCGCCACGAATCGACTGCATTTCTCGCTCAGTTTTGCCAAGAATCGATTGACCTTCAAACTCGATGTCTGATTGCTCATCGATAATCGCGTTATCAGGCAGCAAACGCATCAGCGCGTTGGAAGAGACGGATTTACCTGAACCTGATTCACCAACAATGGCCAAGGTTTCGTTTGAGTTAAGGGTAAAGTTAACCTTTTTTACCGCATCAATGATTCCATCATTGGTTTTGAAACTTACGGAGAGGTTATTAACTTTAAGAATGGCCCGGTCTGACATGATATATCCTTATCAATTTAAGACATTAGGTGAAGATTGAACTTCTGACGTTGTTTTTAGTTGCCCAAAATGGTGATGAGCACGTTGAATTTGTTCTAGTTCGAGCATCCAATGCGAACTGCGCTGAGCACTACAAAAAGCAATCAGGTGATTGAGCAGGTCTTCACTCTGCTTTTCCAATAGTCCATAGGTGCGTTGAATCAGCTCAGTGCTTTCAAGCGAGATAAATTGCATCAGTGCGTAAGACTGGTTCAAGGTATCAAAGGCTTGTTGATGCTGTCCTAAACGGTTGAGAATCTCAGATTGAGCTACGCTTGCGTCTCTTAGCCCTGCCAATAGGCAAGCAAACTGACAGGGTTTGATGTCGCTTTGGTACGCCGCGTCTTGGATGTGATGAGGAAGAGAATTGAGAACATCACCATACAGGCGTTGCGCTTCAGGCCAGTGACCTTGTTCCATTAACTGTTCAGCTTTTAGGTAGTGCATCCAGCATCGTTCAATTTCCATATCCACATCCTCAATTTACAATATCTGAAAATGTTAATGATATTTATTATCAATTGCAAATTAAAATCATTTACATGTTAGATTGGTAAATAAAATAACCCTTTATTCTTAATAATCGGCTCAAATTGTGTGTTATTTGTTCAGTTGAACAGCTGTGTAGCGTAAGTCACTAAATTTGTAGGAAATTACATCTACACTGATTTTATCTACACCCAAGTAATGAAGGACTAAGGAGGCGGCGATGGCGATGCAAAGACTCAATACAGAACAGCTGTATCAGGTAGCGGATTTAGACAAGCTACCATGTAAGTCGACCAAAGAACTGGCTCCAATTGACGAAATCGTCGGGCAAGAACGGGCACAAAAGGCCGTTGAGTTCGCGATGTCAATCAAGGAAAAGGGTTACAACATTTATGCGATAGGGCGAAATGGTCTGGGTAAACGAACCATGATCTTGCGCTATTTAAACCGTCATCCTCAAGAAGTGCAGGAGCTTTTTGATTGGTGTTATATCGCTAACTTCGAAGATATTCGCACTCCTAAGGTGCTGAAATTGCCTCGTGGCGTGGGCAGCAGCTTAAAGCAAGATATTGAAAAGTTGATGCGTAAACTGCTGAAAGGTATGCCTCTAGCATTTGACAATGAGATGTACTTTAGCCGTGCTGATAGGCTGAAGAACCAGTTAGCGGCTAAGCAACAAGCCGCGTTAGAAAGCATTAGCCAAGAAGCGAAGGACAAGGGAATCAACCTGACGATTACCACTCAGGGTGATTACCAGTTTGTCGCAATGAACGGCGATGAACCCCATACCGAAGAGAGCTTCGATCTGCTGTCGGCAGAAGAACAAGATCAATTCGATAAAACCATTGATGGGTTGGAAGTCGGGCTGCGAACCATTTCTCGTGAATTGACGGAACTTGAAGAGACGTACACTGAGAAAATTCAAAAGCTTAATGACGATACGGCGCGAGATGTGATCACTCATTTCATTAAGCAATTGAAGAAGGATTACAGCCAATATCCAGAGATCAAAAAGTACTTAACGGCACTGCGTAAAGACATTGTCGATAACGCTGATATTTTCCTAGAAGAAAGCACAGAGCAAGCCGAAGTTGCAACAGCCTCTTTGGATAAGAAAATGCCGCGTCGCTACAAGGTTAACGTGATTGTGAGCCAAAAGGAGGAGACTCTGCCGATCGTGGTTGAAGAGAATCCTAATTATCACTCTCTGTTTGGCTATGTAGAAACGGCGACGTTCAAGGGCACCGTATTTACTGACTTCTCATTGATTCGCGCAGGTAGCTTGCACAGAGCCAACGGTGGCGTATTGCTGATGGATGCGGTGAAGGTACTTGAGCAGCCATATGTTTGGGAAGGCTTGAAGCGAGCGCTGCGTTCACGTCAATTGAGTTTCACTTCATTAGAAAAAGAGGTGACCTTAACGGGCGCGGTATCGCTTGATCCAGAACCGATTCCATTGGACGTTAAGATCATCCTGTTTGGCGATTACCGAACTTACCAACTGCTGCAGCATTACGATGCAGAGTTTGGTGAATTGTTCCGTGTGACAGCCGATTTCGAAGATGAGATGAAGCGTACTCCCGATTCTGAAATGCATTACGCGCGCTTTATTTCGAGCATCGTGCACGACAACAACATGCTGCATTGTGACCGTAAAGCGATCGCTCGCATCATTGAGCACAGCTCTCGTCAGGCGGGTGACCAAGGTAAATTGTCTCTGCACTCGGCACACATTGCTAATCTGCTTCGTGAATCTAACTACGTGGCGAGAGGTTCAAAATCGAACCTGATTCGTGCAACGCACGTAGACCAAGCACTGTCTAACCAACAGATGCGTGTCGGACGATTACAAGACAGTGTGATGGAAACCTTTACTAATGGCACAACGCTGATTCATGTCGATGGTCAGGCGGTTGGGCAAGTGAATGCGCTTTCTGTACTTAGCACGACGGATCATATGTTTGGTGCGCCGAACCGAATCACGGCAACCACCGCTTACGGTGATGGTGAAGTGATTGATATTGAAAGAAACGTAGACCTAGGTGGCAGTATTCACTCGAAGGGTGTGATGATCTTGTCGGCTTACCTTTCTTCTGTGTTTGGTAAAACGGCCAAAGTACCACTCACTACTAACATTACCTTCGAGCAGTCGTATGGTGGCGTCGATGGTGACAGTGCGAGTATGGCCGAGTTCTGTGCGGTGGTATCTGCATTTTCTAAGCAACCAAACCGTCAAGATATTGCGATTACGGGTTCGATGAACCAGTTTGGTGAGTCTCAACCCATAGGTGGTGTAAACGAGAAAATTGAAGGTTTCTTTGATGTGTGTGAAATCAAAGGGCGTTCAAACGAACAAGGAGTGATCATCCCGCGTTCAAATGTTCACAACCTGATGCTGCGCAGCGACATCGTAAAAGCGGTTGAAAAGGGCGAGTTTAATATCTGGGCGATTGACCATGTAACAGAAGCGATTGAGCTGTTCACAGGCAAAGCCGCAGGTGAGGCAAGTGATGAGGGTAGCTACCCAATTGATACTATTTTTGGTATCGCTCAAGCGAAACTGAACGCACTGCGTAAATAGCGAATTTGTCTAATATCTAGATAAGCAACCAAAGCGCAAAAGCCATCGATTTTAGAATCGATGGCTTTTTTGATGGTTACGATTTGGGTCGTTAGTGAGACATTTGTACTTGGTCAGCTTACGGCACTCGGTGAACGTAGTGTCTTAAGAGACGTTAACCGTTTCTCAAGCAGAGCTTGGTGCCATCGAACTTCAGTTTTGCCAACAAGTGCTTAGCGTTGGCTCGGCCAATATCATCAAATTCGACACCGTATCGAGCGTAGTGCGTCGATTTTTGCAGATTACAGACGATGCCTCTCAATGGCGGAATCAGCGGGCCATTGTAGTTTTCAGGCGTAATCTCAATCGACACTCGATCGGCAATCTGAATCGCGCGAGAAGTCGGTGAGGTCACAAAACGACAACCACTTTTCGATAAGTCTCTTATCTCACAGTTTGCTCGTTGGTCGTTGAAGATGATTCTTGAAGCTAGATTCACTTCATATCGGGTCTCTTTACGCAGTTGAGTCACTTGCATGGTACTTGGTGTAGAGAGCACTAAAATCGGAAAGGGTTCGCCAATCCTATGGTGAATTTGGCTTCTAAAGTGGATAAGCGCCCCTTCACCTCGCAGAGAATACGCACGAGCGGTCATCCAAAAGCCTTCTTGAAAGAAAAAGTTCAGATCTTCATTGGATACCTCGGGAACCTCAACCACAATACAGTTATCACTGTGCGTACCGATAAATTTGGTGGTGGCGAGAAATTTCGTGCCAACGGGAGTCGAGACATTTAATGTCAGTTCACTGCCGTGCTCAATCATGGCCAGCGCATCAGTGCTATTGATAGTGGAAACAGTGCGATTACGAGGGTCTTGAAGTGCCTGATTATGCTCCAAAGGCTTCGTCAGGGGTGCGTTCATTATATGTTCTCCATGCGCCAACATGCGTCTGTTAGTTATATTGGTAACTTGCTAACAAGGGGTTATTACGTGCTAGATTGTGTAGACGTACTCACATAGATTTATAGAGTGCCTTCTATCATTGCTGATTTTATATTAAGCCGATTGCACTGAATTATTTACTGTGTTTGTAAGTACTTAGTTTTATTTATATGCACTTGCGTTAGTCTATTACAAGGAACTCATACTTCAAACTTTAATTGTTTGTCGTATCAATTATTTGCAGGAGTTGAGAATGAAGGCAGTAAAATGGGTTCAAGAAGAGAACCAGATCACAGTTGAGCTAGAACCGAACCAATTCGCGGTTGTTAAGTATCAGAAGGAAGGCGATGTATTGCACATTACCTCGACTCGCATTCCTGATGAACTGCAAGGCAAAGGCTTTGGCAAGGTGATGATGGAATCAGTCTTACCTGAAATTGAACAGGCTGGCTTCAAAATTGTACCAGTGTGTAGCTACGTGGTGCACTACATGAATAGGCAAAAACACTGGTCACATCTTCTATCCGATAAAGCATAGTAACGAGTTATATGTCTCAATCAATACCCTCAAACAACCTTGCTCAACCACAAGCGAGTTCAAGTCAAAGTCAACCTGAGCTTTATCAAAAAATAGCGAACTCACTGGGTTGTCATCAAGGGCTTGATGTTCAAGTTATTCAACGCTTGTGGGGCGGTTACGGCGAGTTAGTTCGCTTGGTCTTTGCTAAAGATAATAGTGCTTCGATGAACAGCGTCATCGTTAAACATGTCGCGTTGCCAGATAAAACTGAACATCCCAAAGGCTGGAACACTAAGCTTTCTCACCAACGCAAAGTTCACTCTTACCAAGTGGAAACAGCATGGTATCAGTCGTTCAGTCAGCAATGGGATGAGCGGTGCCCAGTTCCTGTGGGGCTGCACTGTGAATTGAATGAGAACGAATGGCTTATCGTGATGCAAGACTTAGCCGAAATCGGTTTTCCGGTAACTTCTCAGTTTGATGTGCTTGCTGTTTTTGATGCTCTGGCAAACAAAGATACTCAGTCTGATCTGGCGTCTGGTTACACGCGAGAAGAGCAGAAACAACGCGATGCTTGCCTTAAATGGCTCGCTAATTTTCACGCGAAGCACATCAATATCAATCAAGAACAGTCGGCGTCATTGTGGCAAGTCGGTACTTATTGGCACTTAGACACACGTCCTGACGAGCTCAATGCCTTGGCTGATTTACCATTGAAGAACCAAGCCAAGCACATCGACCGTTTATTAAAAGAATGCCCATATCAAACCTTGGTACATGGTGACGCCAAGCTCGCTAATTTTTGTTTTGATTCTGAAAGCGAACGCGCGGCTGCGGTCGATTTCCAATATGTGGGTCACGGCTGTGCGATGAAAGACGTGGCTTTGTTCATGAGCAGTGCTGTTAGGCCGCAAGATTGCGCAGAGCTTGAATCAGAAGTCCTAGATGCTTACTTCCAACACTTGAAAGAAGCATTAGCGAACTATCAACCACAACTTTCATTCGATGAAGTCGAAGCCGCATGGCGACCAATGTTTTACGTAGCGTGGGCTGATTTCCAACGTTTCGTAAAAGGTTGGAGTCCAGAGCATTGGAAGATTAATCCTTATACTGAGCAGTTGACCTTACGAGTGCTCACTCAATTAGACGAACAGGAGTCCGTTAATGTTCGATAGAACCGCGAGCTGGAAAACGCCGCAAAACTTCTTATTACTGATTTCGATTGTTGTCCCTATCGCGTTTTCGAGCTGGATGGCTCTGTTGAATAACTTCGTGATTGAGAAAGCGAACTTTGATGGTGCCGATATTGGCTTGCTGCAAAGTGTTCGTGAGATCCCGGGCTTCTTAGCGTTTACCGTGGTGTTTGTATTGGCCTTCATTCGTGAGCAACGCTTTATGTTGATATCGCTGGCGATGTTAACTGTAGGCACTGCGATTACCGGCTTATTCCCTTCACTGACAGGCCTTTTGCTTACCACTATTTTGATGTCGACAGGTTTCCACTATTTTGAAACGCTGAAGCAGTCTTTGTCACTGCAATGGCTGAGTAAAGAAGAAGCGCCAGAGATGCTAGGCAAAATGATCTCGGTTGGTGCGCTTGCGTCTCTACTCACCTATGGCTCTATTTGGGTGATGCTAGAACAGCTAAAACTCGATTTCGCTTGGGTATATGGCATTACCGGAGGCATTGGTTTCATTTTAGTATTGGTGATGACCTTTGGCTTCCCTGAGTTTCAAACCAAGACCCAACAGAATAAGAAGTTAGTGCTAAGGAAGCGTTATTGGCTCTACTACGCACTGACGTTTATGAGTGGCGCGAGAAGACAGATCTTCACCGTGTTTGCAGGCTTCTTGATGGTAGAAAAGTTCGGTTACTCTGCTGCCGATGTCACGTTACTGTTCTTAGTGAATTACCTGTTTAACTTCTTGTTCGCGAAACGCATAGGACGATTCATCGGTGTGGTGGGTGAGCGCAAGGCGTTGATCTTCGAATATGTTGGTTTGATCGGTGTGTTTGTTGGTTATGGCTTAGTGCAAAGCGCTGAGTGGGCGGCGGCACTTTACGTGGTCGATCATCTGTTCTTTGCTTTGGCGTTAGCGATTAAAACCTACTTCCAAAAAATTGCAGATCCAGCAGACATGGCCTCAACCGCAGGTGTCTCTTTCACCATCAACCATATTGCGGCGGTTGTTATCCCAGTCGCGTTTGGTGTGATTTGGTTATCGTCTCCTGCAACGGTTTTCTACATTGGTGCGGTGATGGCGGCGGTTTCTTTAGCTCTATCTTTAAACATTCCGAAGAAGCCTGAAGAGGGTAACGAAGTACGAGTGTTTAGCTGGCGTTAAATAGGTATAACCCTGACGAAATAAACAAAAAGCTCCAATAGCGATATTGGAGCTTTTTGTTTATGTGGGATATGTATATCTAATCCGCAAAATAGGTTTCACGCGGATCAGTTTCTTACGGTTTTTAATTCGGTACGCAGCTTGAAAATTCCCTTTGGTGCCTTGGTGAGTAAAATGCCGCAAAGTAGGGGGATCATCATAAACAATGATTGTTCAGACAGAACTTCACCGTTGACGTAACAAGATATTAGCAGCGCTACTACCGGGAAAATCAAAAAGCAGATAGACGCTTGGAAAGGGGTCGAAACCTGCCCTAATTTGAAGTAAGCCACAATGCCGCCAACACTCGCGACAAAACCTAGGTAAACGACGGCAGAGATTGAATCCCAAGTGAAAGACTCAACATTCACGTTTTCACCCATCGCCGAAACGGCAAATAAGAACAGAGCAGCAATCAGGCTTGGAACGGCGTTGTAAGTCAGCACTTCAATACCTTTGCAGTGCTTTTGAACTAGCACATACATAACGGCGTGAATTGCAACCGCAAGGCCTAAGCAAACCGTGCCGATTAGGTAGTCATCGCCACCCATCTGCATTTCGTTACCAAGAATTAAGCATAGGCTTATAACCGCAGTAACTAGCCCGAATATTTGATGCTTCGCTAAGCGTAGACCAAGGAACAAGCCCGACATCAGCATCACAGCAACTGGCATGTTGGCGAAGATGATCGAAGCCAAACCAGAAGAGATGTATTGCTCGCCGTAGATCATCAAAGTAAACGGAATAGCGAAATACATCAGTGCCACAATCAGCAGCCATTGGCGTTTACCTTTAGGAAAAAGTAGAGGTTGATTGAACACTTTAGCCAATACGGCAAGTAACGGTGCGGCCAGTAAAAAGCGTAACCCAGTGGCAAAAATAGGTGGGATAGAATGCAATGCCACTTCCATTGCGAACCAAGTGGTTCCCCAAATTAAGCAAACAGAGACAAAAAGCAAGATAGTTAGCGACTTCGAATTCATGGTGACTACTCATTAATAATTATTTTAAATCATAGGCTTGTAGCGCCTTAATGACGTGGCACAGTATAAGGAGGTAGTCGGAGAAAAATTTTGTCTTTTTATCTCTAATTTGAGTTTTTAATGGAAATTAAATCTCTAATATGACCATTGAAAAGTAAATATTTTCATCAATTGATAGCTATATAAAGTCATTGTTCTTTGTGAGGTTTAGTTTAGGTTGAGAATTAACCTATTTAGCGGCGCATAGTGATTTGGTTAAAATCAATCCAACCGTTCGCCAACTGCTCCACAGGGTTCACGGTTTTGGCATAATTGAGCTGCTGTTTCACGTGGAAAATTGGTCGATAGATTCCGAATGTGATCAATTGCGCTTCTATGTCTAGGAAGACAGGTTGTCGTTGTTGGTAATCGGTGATTTTCCAAAGCCGTTCAAGGCTTTCATCTCGCCACTGTTTTTGCTCATCAGTGAGGCACACTTCTAATGCGATAGAACTTTGTAGCCACCCCATCCAGCTGCTATCGAGGTTATCTGAAAACACTTCGCCGCTAATTAATATGTCAGCATCTTTTAGGTTATCTGGCTGACAAAATTCAGGGAACTCGAGCACTTGATATTCGCAGATAAAACCAAGTTCATTTAACAGCTCATAATAGTGGCGAGCCATTTTTATGTGGTCAAACAGCTGATAGGTTAGAATCTTTAACGGTTGTTTTGGCTTGCTAAGCTGGTCAGCGAATTGTCGAGTCATTTGTAATGGGCTTTTGTTATTCGCCGTTTCTATCTTTGGCTGTGTTGATTGATTGGACGTCGATAGCATCCCCCCGGCGTAGCCGACAGTGTCCAGAGGTATGTCTTTCGCGATCCCTAGCAAACGTAGTAATTCACTCAGTGATTTAAGGTGTTGTGGGTTTGATAGCCAAGTGTGTCGATGTGGGTTTATCAAAGCGTACTCGCACCCCTTTTCCCACTGTTCTATTTCGGCAAGCTCGTTGGATATGGATGAGTGTTGGTAATGTGGGTGTGAGTGAACAATATCGCAGTGCATTTCATAGTCTTTGGCTTTATCACCAACATTCCAAATTTCTATACCGTCTACCCAAGGTCGGTGACCATGATAGTGTTTGAATGCTTCCAGTCTGGTTAGCCATTCGGACTGTTCCACTAATTTAAAGCTGCCGCTACCAATAATTTTCCCTCCTACTTCTTTTGCTACACCCGCAGCTGGGCACGATAGCAATGACGGAAGGTAGCCTGTGTTGGCATTGATATCGAAACAGAGGTGAAGCGGATCGATAACAGTAATAGCGGAGATGCATTTAAATTGCTGTCTATCAGACGTTGAAAGTGTGCTTTGACGTCTTGCGCTAGAATCGGTGAACCGTCATGAAAGACTAAACCTTTACGTAGCGTGAAGTGCCAACGGTGCTCTGTTTGGTACCAATCAATGGTAAGATCACCATCAAACGAGTGAGTTGACTTGTTGAAACGTAGTAAGTTACTAAAAAGGTAGCTAGTGATGTGAGCTTCAGTGCGTCGTGTGACTTCAATAGGGTCCAGACTGTGTGTCCCTCGATAAAAAGGGATTTGCAGAATATCTAGTTCAGTCGGCAAGCTTTGATAGCGGCTGATATAACCCAGTAAAAACTGATCCCGTTGTGATTCATCAACCAGATCCAATGCTTGGTCAACTTTATTCTCAGAGAGCAATTCATCTATTCGTATCTCAAGCTCACTGTCCAAGCTTTTTAATAGCGTGAGTGTGGGTAGGTTACCTCTGCCAACTCCCGACTTCCAGTCAACCCAACCTTCGCTGACTAGCTTTTTGATCACCAATTGAGCGTTGCGTCTGGTACAACCTAGCGCATTCGTTATTTCAGTTAAAGAGAGTGAAGTCGGTTGGTTAACGAGTACTCGATAACGTAAAAATGCCAGAGCCTTCCAGTAATGCATAAAGGTGAAATCCTTGTTTAATCTTTCTATTTTTCTTCATCTTTTAATCTCGATAATAGAGTTATTCGGTTGTTTTTAAAAGGAATGAAAAATGGAAAGTGTAAAAGGTGCAGGGGTATCACCCTCTATTTGGAAAAGCTCAAGCTTTATTGTTTTGTTCTCAACGGCGTTCTTTGTTGCCTTTGGAACCAAGATTTATGACCTTGCTTTGCCCTTGTTGGTTTACGAGTTGACAGAGTCTTCAGAGATGATGGGTTGGATGAGGGCCGTTGAATTTTTACCCAACCTACTATTAGCTCTGTTCATCGGTGTTTGGGTTGATAGGTTCAATAAAAAGCAGTGGTCACAATGCATGTTGATCGGGCAAGTGGCAGTATTGGTCGTTTCTTATACTGCAGTGAGATGGTTGCAGAACCCTTTGTACGCACTGTTTCCGTGCGCGTTCCTGATGATGGCGTTTAACTATGGTTACCACAATGCGCGTATTGGGATGATGAAAAATGTTTTACCTCAGCACATGCAAAATACCGCCACCGCGAGAATGAGTTCTTTGTACAGTTTGCTAGAAACCGTTGGCCCGGTTTTGTCTGGGGGGCTGCTTTTATTGTCTGAGTTACATAACGTGTTTTTGCTTATTGCGGGGATGTATGTGCTAGCGTTTTGGCAGCTCAATAAACTGGAATTCAAGCCATCAGCCCCCGTCGCTCAACAGCCAGTGCTGAGTGCGCTTAAAGAGGGGTGGTCGATCTTATATGCGAATAAAAACATGTGGCACATCACCTTAGTCGTGATGGTGGTCAATACCACGGGTGCAATTTTCTGGATTCAAGCCATTTATTTTGCCAAAGCGGAATTAGCGCTCAGTCATATCGAGGTTGGTTACTTGATCGCAGCGTCCGGCGCCGGGGGCTTATTAGGTTCTTTTACCGCGGATAAGGTTCGAAAGCGCATTGGGCTTGGCGTGCTACTTATTTTGTCTATTTTGTTAGAGGCGTTTGGATTCTTGTTCCCTGTATTGCTGAGCCAAAGCTATTTATTGCATGGATTGACTTCAGCGCAAATTGTTGTCATTGAAAAAGGCGTATTGATGATGTCGTTCTTATGGGTGAGTGCGATTGGCGTCTACAGCAGCATTTGTATTTGGAGCTATCGACAAGAAGCATTCGAGGAAAAGCATCTTGGTCGTGTTGCTGGTATTACAGGGTCTTTGTTTAAGCTCTTGATGCCATTTGGTTTGGCTGCTTCTGGTTACTTAGTGACGGTGTTTGGTTTACCGGTGCTCTTTGTTAGCTGTTTTGTTGCTCAAGTGTTGGCTGCCTTTGGGCTGATGATGACCAAGGTTCGATATATTGATTAGATTTAGACTTTGGCTTAAGTTTTGTAACGACCATTAATAAGTAACGCGCCAATTTAAGGCGCGTTTTTACAATTTGGTTTGCAGCTTTTACTGCGTAACAGGCTTAACTTGTTTGGACTGTCTTACTGCCAGAATAAGTTGCGGTAGTAGTGACATCACGATCATGCCTGTCATCAGTGAATACTGTACTGGAGTAAAGGATTCACCCATCAACACCATCCCCGTAACGATGCCAGCCACTGGGTTAGCGATGCCACCGAAGGTGAAATCAACCACAGACATACGTTGTAGTAACCATACATACATGCCGTAACCAAGCGCAGTATTTAGCCCAATTACCCACAATAGACCCATTGCATTGCGAGAATCGAAATGAGTGACAGCATTAACATAAGGTTGCGGGTCGATGAACGCATGAACGCCAGACGCGACAGACAAAATCGCACCGCCTAGAATCAGCTGCCACGTTAATACCTTCCACCAGTGCATGCGATTACCCAGTGATTTGGTAATACTGCTGCCGATGACAATACACATGATTGCGGCGAACATGGCACCTAAACCGATTGGATTCAAAGCGATTTGGCTTGGGTTAAACAGTATCCACGCTAAGGTGATCAAGCCAATACCAGACAGGGCTTGAATCAAATGCGGGCGCTGCTTTTTCACTACCCAATGGAAGATCATCGCGAACACAGGCACAGAGATCATACCCACGCCAGAAATCGCTGAAGGTAGCGTTAGTGCCATTACAAAGATCAGGCCAAAGAAGGTCGCAATATTGATAAGACCCAATGTGAAAATGATCTGCCACTCACCTTTTTTCGGCAGCGTTGGTTTTACCGCTAGCAATAAAAAACCAGCAGGCAACGCACGCAAAGCACCCAATAATAATGGTGGCCATTCCTGTAGCGTAAATTGCGTCACTGCATAGGTTGTTCCCCAAAAGAACGCGGGGATCATTGCTAATAATATGTTCATCTAAAATATCTTTACATTAAGATAACTGTTGTGTGAACTGTATACTGAGAACTAGTGGTTGTAAAGTATCTTTATGTTAAACTAGTTTAAAGTAATCAGACTAACAACGGAGCGAGATTGCAAATGGATGCTATCGACCGCGTAGTAGAGCAATGGGCAAAGGAAAAGCCTGAGCTAGAAACTGAGCCTATGGCAATGATGGGCCGGATTATGCGAATTGCCAAGTATATGGAGACGCAAGTTGCCGAGCTTCATAAAAAATACGACATGAAATTGGGTGAGTTTGATGTATTAGCCACCTTGCGACGTTCTGGAAAACCCTACCGACTGACGCCATCTGAACTGATCGGATCCATGATGCTGACATCAGGTGCGATGACCAATCGCCTTGATAAGCTAGAAGCTAAAGGGCTGATCAGCCGTGAACACAGCAAAGAAGACAGACGCAGCGTGAGTGTCCAACTAACCAAAGACGGTCTTATTCTGATTGACCAAATGATGACAGAGCATGTCGAAACGCAGAAAAAGCTCGTTAAATCATTGTCTACTAGTCAGAAGAAAAATACTAACCAGCTGCTAAAAACATGGTTGAGTGCTTACGAGTAGTTTTGCTGATCTTCCTTTAGATTCATAAAAAAACCGAAGCTGTCTGGCTTCGGTTTTTTATTCCTGTCTAAGAACTTCAAATACAGCGAGTTAGCTAGTTATGCTTGCAACATCTCATCACTAAACAGCTCTGCGCAGCCAATACCGTTGATGGCGCAGCTTTCATCGATGTCTGATATGTCACCGCTGACGCCGATGGCTCCAAGTACCGTTTTGTCCTTGTCTCTAATGAGTAGTCCCCCAGGTACTGGCACCATGTTTCCGTGTGCGAGTACGTTCACGGCGGAGATAAATGCTGGCCGGTTGTCGGCATCTTGGGCGAGTTTTCTAGAGGAACAACCCAGTGCGAGTGCCCCCCACGCTTTAGCGATCGCGATGTCTGGTCGCATCATGCTAGAGCCGTCTTGACGTTGCAGAGAAATCAGCTTGCCACCGCTGTCTAAGACGGCGACCGTCAAAGGTTCTGTGTGGATTTTGTTTCCTGCTTTTAAGGTTCCATCGATGATGGTTAACGCTTGTTGTAGAGTCAAACTTCCCATGTTATCTCCTAGTTTTTCAAGGGGCATACGTACCAAGCTCAGCCAGCCAATCATTACTCTTGTTTGTGAATATCATTGACTGATTCAGCTCGGTACAAGAGTCCTAACTGGACTCTTGTAGTAGCCCATAGCTGGGTAAAGTTAGGAAGGCAGCGAACTCATCGGCTGTAGAAAGTTGATAGAAAAGATCGGCTGTCTCTTCAAATCGACCAGCTGCATAACGTGAGTCTCCGACTTCATGTTTTATCGTGTCTAGCTCTTGGTAAAGCCAAGAGTGGAACAGTTGTTTGGTAAAAGTTTGGCCGTCATCAAGTGTGACTCCGTGGTGGATCCATTGCCAGATGTTAGCTCTTGAGATCTCTGCGGTGGCGGCATCTTCCATCAGTCCGTAGATAGGTACACAGCCGTAGCCTTGGATCCAAGCCTCGATGTAATACAGCGCAATACGGATATTCTTGCGCACGCCGGCTTCGTCGCGGCTGCCTTCACATGGTTTAAGTAAGGTGTCGGCATTGATGGTGTGTTCAGGGCTTTGGAAATCCATTTGATTCACTTTGCCATCAAGATGCTTGTCGAAGATCGACATCGCTAAATCAACTAGGGCAGGGTGCGCGACCCATGTGCCATCGTGTCCGTTCTGAGATTCTCTTTGTTTGTCTTCAATAACCTTGGCGGTAACACGCTCCATCTCTTGTGGATCTTTTGCTGGAATGAAGGCCGACATACCCCCCATCGCCAGTGCCCCACGAGCGTGACAAGTACGAACCAGCAGCTGGCTGTAAGCGTTCAGGAACTCTTGATCCATGCCGATCCCGTGACGGTCTGGCAAGATACGATCTTTATGATTTTTCAGAGTTTTGATGTAGCTGAAGATGTAGTCCCAACGGCCACAGTTCATCGCTACGATATGATCACGCATTGCATTCAAGATCTCTTCCATCTGGAACACGGCTGGTAGCGTTTCAATCAAAACCGTCGCGCGGATTGTGCCTTTGGGTACTTGGAAATAGTTTTCGGTGAAGCTGAAAATATCGTCCCACCACTGTGCTTCTTCCATGCTCTCAAGCTTGGGAATGTAGTAGTAAACGCCTAAGCCTTGTTGTGCTCGTGATTGATAGTTATGGAAAAAGTACAAGGCGAAGTCCATCAAGCAACCGCCGATAGGCTGATTGTTGAATTGAATAGATTGTTCAGGTAGATGGATTCCGCGAGGGCGAGCAATCAATAGAGCAGGATCGCTATTTAGCTGATAGTTCTTTTGTTTCTTGTCATCGAAATAGCTGATGGTGCCCAAGTTGGCATCTCTTAGGTTGATCTGCCCTTCGACCATGTTGGCCCAAGTCGGGGAAGAGGCATCTTCAAAGCAACACATGAAGACTTTTGCGCCTGAATTTAGCGCGTTGATCACCATCTTTCTTTCGATAGGTCCGGTGATCTCTACGCGACGATCCAGTAACTCTGGCGGTGGTGTCGCCACTTTCCACTCTTTATTCTGACGAATGGAAATGGTGTCCTTTCTGAAATTAGGTAGCTCACCGTTGTCATATTGAGCTTGTTTTATGTCGCGGTCATTTAGCAGGGTATGACGGCGATCTCCAAACTTATTAACAAGGGCTTCTAAGAACTTTAATGCATCTTTAGACAAGATCTCTTTGTACTCGGAGTTGTCCATCTTCCCAAGTACCTGCATACACAGCACATCTTCTCTCTCTTTCACGTCATTCATCATTGCCTGTCTCCTTTACACAATACGATGTCATTTTGTATACAAAATGCTCTTTTTAAGGATATTTATATGGTAGAAATTGTAAACAAGCAAACGGTATTTAACATTTATTTATCATTTGATCTTTTTGTAATTTATTTTTACGTAAAGATATTTTATGTAAAGCAATGAATTGTAAGCTTTTCAGGGTAAGTGCGGACTAAATGCGATGGGCTGATGTAATGGAAATGTTTCATTTTGGGCTTGATAAATGCTGAGGATGATTCATAGTACACAAAAGTTAGTTTAATTGTATACAATCTGAACTGGAGGTTCGAATGGCAATTATGAAAGCGATTGAAGCAGCGGTAGAAGTGCTTAAACGTGAAGGTGTAGACATCGCATTTGGTGTTCCCGGCGCAGCAATAAACCCTATGTATGCGGCTATGAAAAAGCTCGGAGGAATCGACCACGTCTTAGCTCGACATGTAGAAGGTGCATCGCATATGGCCGAAGGGTACACGCGTACCAATCAAGACAATATCGGTGTGTGTATTGGTACCTCTGGCCCTGCGGGAACGGACATGATCACGGGGCTTTATTCGGCGTCTGCAGATTCAATCCCAATCCTATGTATCACAGGTCAGGCTCCGCGTGCTCGCCTTCATAAAGAAGACTTCCAAGCGGTTGATATTGAATCTATCGCTAAACCAGTCACTAAATGGGCAACCACGGTGCTGGAACCTGCACAAGTGCCACGCGCATTCCAAAAAGCCTTTCATTTAATGCGTTCGGGTCGTCCGGGTCCAATCCTGATTGATCTACCGATTGATGTTCAGCTGGCTGAGATTGAGTTTGATATCGATACCTATGAACCGTTAGAGCCTTATAAGCCACAAGCGACACGCGCGCAGGTTGAGAAAGCATTAACCATGATGTCTCAATCGGAAAAGCCACTGATCGTATCGGGTGGTGGCGTGATTAACGCTGGCGCATCTGAATTGCTACAACAGTTCGCCGAAATCACCGGTGTGCCAGTGATCCCAACCTTGATGGGCTGGGGCTCTATCCCAGATGATCATGATTTAATGGCGGGTATGGTGGGGCTACAGACTTCTCACCGTTACGGTAACGAAACCATGCTCAACTCTGACTTCGTGTTTGGTGTCGGTAACCGTTGGGCCAACCGTCATACCGGGTCCGTGGATGTTTACACCGAAGGTCGTAAGTTTGTACATGTGGACATTGAACCAACTCAAATCGGCCGCGTGTTCTGCCCAGATTTAGGCATAGTCTCTGATGCGAAAGCTGCGCTAGAGCTAATGGTTGAAGTGGCGCAAGAGTGGCGTGACGCTGGCAAGCTGCCAAACCGAAATGCTTGGGCAAGTGAGTGTCAGGAACGCAAATCGACCATGCTGCGTAAAACCAATTTCGATGAAGCGCCAATGAAGCCTATGCGTGTTTATGAAGAGATGAACAAGGCATTTGGTCGTGACACTTGTTATGTGAGCACCATTGGTTTGTCGCAAATTGCTGCCGCTCAGTTCCTGCATGTTTATAAGCCGCGTAACTGGATCAACTGTGGTCAAGCAGGCCCGCTTGGTTGGACAACACCTGCCGCACTGGGTGTACGAGCGGCCGATCCAAGTCGCGATATTGTCGCTATCTCTGGTGACTACGACTTCCAGTTCATGATTGAAGAACTGGCGGTAGGTGCGCAGTTCAACTTGCCATACATCCATGTGTTAGTGAATAACTCTTACCTAGGTTTGATTCGCCAAGCTCAGCGCCAATTTGATATCGATTATTGTGTACAACTGGCGTTCGATAATCAGAACGCACCAGAGCTTGAGGGCTACGGTGTCGACCATGTAGCGGTTGTTGAAGGCCTTGGTTGTAAGGCGATTCGAGTTCGCGAACCAGACCAAATTGCAGCAGCATTTGAGCAAGCTAAAGAGCTTATGAACAAGCACAAAGTACCGGTGGTTGTTGAGCTGATTTTGGAACGTGTGACCAATATATCTATGGGCGTAGAGATCAACGCCATCAATGAATTTGAACCGCTTGCCGAAAGCCGCAGCGATGCCCCGACAGCGCTTGCATACAAGTAGCTTTGTTGTACGTGTACCCGTTGAGCCAAAGCTTGGCTCAACGGAAAGTCTCCAATAGAGCGAGGCTTTACTAAGCAACCGTAGCTCCATCAAATAACCGTTGCTTCACTAAACAGTCATAGTTTCACCAAATAAAGAATAAGGACAGAGTAATGGCAAAATTTGCAGCAAACTTGTCAATGTTATTCACGGAAGTTGATTTTATGGATCGCTTTGAAGTCGCAGCAGAAGCGGGCTTTCAAGGTGTGGAATATCTTTTCCCTTACGCCTTTGATGCTCAGGCAATCAAGGCAAAGCTCGACGCTAATAACCTAGAGCAAGTGCTATTTAACTTGCCTGCAGGTGATTGGGACGCTGGCGACCGTGGTATTGCGGTAGACCCAGCGCGAGTTGAAGAGTTTCAAGCGGGTGTGCCTAAAGCGATTGCTTACGCGAAGGCTCTTGGCTGTACACAAGTGAATTGCTTGGCCGGGATTGTTCCGCAAGGTGTGACCCAACAAGACGCGCAATCGGCGTTTGTGATCAACCTGCATTACGCGGCGAACGCGCTAGCAGCAGAAGGCATCAGCTTAGTGATAGAAGCGATCAACACCCATGATATTCCGGGCTTCTTCTTGAACACGACTGAGCAAGCCAAAGCGATCATTAAAGAGGTAGGGAGCGATAACCTTTCTATCCAATACGATATTTATCACATGCAAATTATGGAAGGCGATCTTACGCCGACCATGCAACAAAACATTGGCCAAATCGCACACGTGCAACTGGCGGATAACCCAGGCCGACACGAACCGGGTACTGGCGAAATCAACTACCCATTCGTGCTCAACTATCTTGATGAGCTTGGCTATCAAGGCTGGGTTGGCTGCGAATACAAACCTAAAACGACAACGACAGAAGGCCTTGGTTGGCTACACCAGTACCGTTAATTACGTCTGGTAACCCTCAAACGTTAAGGAGAACAACATGTCTAAAATTGCATTTATCGGAACTGGCATCATGGGTAAACCTATGGCGAGTAACCTTCAAAAAGCAGGTCACGATTTGATTCTGTCGGATCACTTTAATGCAGCACCTGCCGATCTTGTTGCAGCGGGCGCAACGGTCTGCCATTCACCAGCTGAAGCGGCTGAAGCGGCGGATATCATTATTCTAATGGTGCCGAACACCCCTCAAGTTGAAGATGTCCTGTTTGGTGATAACGGTGTCGAGAAAGGCCTAACAGCGGGCGGAGCAACTGGGAAATTGGTTATCGATATGAGCTCCATCTCGCCTATCGCCACCAAAGCAATTGCAGCGCGAATCAATGAAGGCGGCGCGTCATACCTTGATGCTCCGGTATCCGGCGGCGAAGTAGGCGCTATCAATGCCGCGCTGACTATCATGGTGGGCGGTGAGCAAGACGCCTTTGATAAAGCACGACCTCTGTTCGAAATCATGGGCAAGAACATCACGCTGGTGGGTGATAACGGTGCAGGCCAAACGTGTAAAGTGGCTAACCAGATCATTGTGGCACTGAATATTGAAGCCGTATCTGAAGCCTTAGTGTTTGCTTCAAAAGCCGGTGCTGATCCAGCACGCGTACGTCAGGCTCTATTGGGTGGCTTTGCTAATTCTAAGATCTTGGAAGTGCACGGCGAACGCATGGTTGAAGGCACATTCGACCCGGGCTTTAGAATCTCGCTTCACCAAAAAGACCTGAATCTTGCGCTAACGGGCGCACAAGAGTTAGGGGTTGCACTACCGAATACGGCTAACGCTCAAGAGCTGTTTGGCGAGTGTGCCGAAATGGGCGGAGAAGGTTGGGACCACTCTGCGCTTATTCAAGCGATTGAGAAACGTTCTGACCACTCGATTCGTTAATCTAATTAACGGTTTGTCTGTTTAGTGGTTAGTCAATCAACCGATTATCCATTAATTAATTCGGGCTGCTATTGATTCGTAGCCCACCAGTTTCAAACAGTTTGTTTATAAATCGCGTAGTTTCGTCTCCTTTTATACGCGTTCCTGATACGAGTCAGAGGTTGAAGTTGTTCCTTTCCAACTTGATCTTAGCAGGCACCCTTTGGCCTTGTATCGGGGTTCTTTTTTTCTCCGTCAACTAAGGAGTGGCTGATGGACATTGATGCTAAGCAGTTTCTGCAAACCCTTTTCTCAAGTGCTGTTAATCAGGCGCTACCTAAAAATCACATCGAACCTTTTCTTCCTCAAGACATTTTTTACCGCTCAGCTAACCAAGCTGGGCGAACTGTGGTAATTGGCGCAGGAAAAGCCGCCGCGTCGATGGCCGCTGAGCTAGAGGCCGTCTGGCAAGTTAAGCAACAGCAAGATCTCGCACTGCGTGACCTTGAAGGTCTCGTCGTGACCCGCTACGAACACACCGAACCTTGCGAACACATTGAGGTGATCGAAGCGGCGCACCCCGTCCCGGATGCCATGGGCTTAGAAGTGAGCCAACGTATGCTGGAATTAGTGAGTGGTCTGAGTGCTGACGACACCGTTATTTGTCTACTGTCTGGCGGCGGTTCTGCTTTGCTAAGCCTGCCCGGTGGCGACATCAGCTTGGCTGAGAAGCAACAAATCAATAAGGCGCTGCTCAAGTCGGGCGCAGCCATTGATGAGATGAACTGTGTGCGTAAACACTTATCGTCTATCAAAGGTGGGCGACTAGCGAAAGCTGCGTATCCAGCAAGAGTAGTCTCTTTAGCGATTTCAGATGTGCCGGGCGATGACATCAGTGTGATTGCCTCTGGCCCAACCGTACCCGACACCACTACGCGTTTTGATGCGATGGCAATTTTAGAGCGTTACCAAATAGAAACACCACGCTCGGCATTTGAATGGTTAAATAATCCAGAGTCAGAAACCGTTAAGCCAGATGACGTCTGTTGGAAAAACGCAGAGCACCATATTATTGCCACGCCGATGTCGGCATTGGAAGCAGCCGCGGCAGAGGCCGAAGGTTTAGGTATTCCTGCTTATGTGCTGAGTGACTGCATTGAGGGGGAAGCTCGAGATGTAGCGAAGGTTCATGCTGCGTTGGCCAAGCAAGTGGCCAATCACAAGCACCCATTCGAGACGCCTTGCGTGATACTTTCCGGTGGCGAAACTACGGTAACCGTTAAAGGCAATGGTCGTGGTGGGCGTAATTGTGAGTTCCTTTTAAGCTTGTATAACGAGTTAAAAGGGCAGGAAAACATATTCGCTCTGGCGGCTGATACTGATGGCATTGATGGTGTTGAAGATAATGCAGGTGCGTGGATCACGCCTCAAACATGGCAACAAGGTTCGAGCCTGTCGCTTAAAGCGCAAGACTATCTCGATGCCAACAACAGCTACGACTTCTTTAAGCAAGTCGGTGTGCTGTTGACCACAGGGCCGACGCTAACCAACGTGAATGACTTCCGCGCAATATTGATTCTTTAACCTGAACAGTTCGAATAGACTGAAAAACCTTAAAGTTCGAAAACGCATACTATTGAATGGTCGCTTTTCTCCACATAAGAGCGACCATTTTATTGCTATCAATGTTGTGACCTCGAGTTCTGAGATTATCTTCTGGACTAATGAAGCACGTTGATTACTATGGCTTTAGTAATGAGCTGTAAAGGATGAAATATGTCTAGGATCAGACAAAAGAATCAAGATTTAATCATCGAAGTCGCGTGTGAACAATTCGCTACTCATGGATATGCCGCAACAAAAATGGCCGATATAGCGAAAGCGGCCGACATCCCTAAACCTAATGTATTCTATTATTTCAGCTCCAAAGATAAGCTCTACAATGCCGTTCTAGAAACCGTCACTCAGCCCTTACTGGAAGCGTCACGTCCGATTGAAGAGCTCAGCGACCCTGTTGAAGCCTTGTCCCAATATATTCAAACCAAGCTGATCATTTCTCGCGATCATCCGCACGCCTCTAAAGTGTTTGCAAATGAAGTGATGTCCGGCGCTAAAGTATTGCCGAAAGAGATTGGTGATGAGCTGTATAAACAATCCCAGATGATCCTCGATAAGTTCTCAACGTGGTCAGCACAAGGCTTAATGGATGACGTTCCTGCACACCACTTGATGTTCACCATCTGGGCAGCCACCCAAACCTACGCCGATTTTGGCTGGCAGATTTGTAGCGTGATGCAGAAAGATCAGCTCGATGATAAAGACTATGAAGATGCCGCTGAATTCATCACCCAGCTAGTGATTAAAGGGTGTGGAGTGAAAAGCTAACGTTATTTGAATGTTTTTTTGGGTCTGCGATTGCAGGTCTTTTTTGTTTGTGCATGTGAGTGAGCATATGTGCAAAGCTACTTTTGTGACCTGTTGTGCAATAACTTATTTATCTTGAATTTGGCTCGATTAGGTATGCCATTTTATTTAAAGTTAGCGTTATAGTATCGGCAAAAATTCAATTACCTCATTTTTATTAAAGCTAGAAGCTAATATTAGACTTCTATATTTATTACATGCACAACATTAAGGTTTAGCAATGACGCTTAAAAGCTTGGCATGCACCATCAGCACAGTTCTACTGGCAGGCTGTGGTTCGACGGTCACGACGCAAACATACAACGCCGATCTGATCATCACCAACGGACAGGTTCTCACGATCAATTCAAAAATGGATGTGATTGAAGATGGCGTTGTAGTGGTGAAAGACGACCAGATCATCGCAGTCGGTAACGAGGATTTAATGACTCAATATCGCGCAGAAAAAGTGATTGATGCTCAAGATGGAATCGTTATGCCGGGCATGGTCAATGCTCACAACCATTTACCGATGATAGCGTTCCGTGGTTTGGGTGAAGAGGGTATTTCGAATCGTCTGTTTGCTTACTTTTTCCCTCTAGAAGCCGAAAAGTTAAGCCGTGAACTGATTTACAACGCAACTAAGCTAGGCAGCATCGAACTGGCACAAAGCGGCGTGACCACTTATGCCGATATGTATTACCACATGGATGAGATGGCGAAGGCGACCAAAGAAGTTGGTCTGCGTGCTGTGCTCGGTGAAACCGTGATTAAGTTTCCGGTGGTGGATGCCAAAGAACCTTACGGTGGGATTGAGTATGCCAAAGGCTTTATCGAGCAGTACAAAAATGATGAGCTAATCACGCCTGCGTATGCGCCACATGCGGTGTACACCGTGAGTAAAGATAAGCTTCAAGAAATTAATAAGCTATCGGCTCAATACGATGTCCCGGTGCTGATTCACGTTGCTGAATTTCCGAATGAAGAAAAGCGTATCAAAGATGAAACCAACGCCACGTCGCCTGTCGAATACATGGATGAAATCGGTGTGCTCGATGGGCGTGTAGTGATTGCTCATGGTATCCACCTTTCAGAGAACGACCAAAAGCTATTGAAACAGGCTGATGCGGGTATCTCATACAATCCAATGGCGAACGCCAAAGGTGCGACAGGAATAGCTCCTGCGTGGGAAATGTACCGAGCTGATATGCGTATTGGTTTGGGAACCGATGGCCCAATGAGCTCAAACCAAGTTGATATCATGCGTACCCTGAGTTACGCAGCGAACATGCAACGCTTAAAGCATTCAGACCGCACGATCATGATCCCTGAACAAGTGATCGAGATGGCGACATTAGGCGGTGCAAAAGCCCTACACATGGAAGATCAAATCGGTTCTCTTGAAGTCGGAAAGAAAGCAGATATCGTGATTGTAGAGACACAATCAGCGAACATGATGCCAAATTACGACCCATACGCGACTTTGGTTTACCAAGCGAACCCAAGCAATATCGACACCACTATCGTTAACGGTCAAATCGTAATGGAAAACCGCGTGATGCAGACGGTTCAACTGGATGAAATCCGCCAAAGTGTCGATGAGTTTGAAACTGATATCAAAGCGTTTGCCAAAGAGCTTTCTAAGAAGGCGATTAAGTCTAAGAGTTTGATGGACTAAGACGTAAACTTGATTCTAAAATCGAATAGAGTGAATGAATAAGTAAGGCCGACATCATGTCGGCCTTTTTGTTACGAACTCTCTCCAGAACCTTACTCCTTGAACCTCGGTTCTTTGGATGAAATCGACGCTTGGTTAATTAAAGCAAGGCTTCGGCTAACTAAAGTAGTACTTAGCTAATTAGAGCAACTGTTGCCGTTAGGAATACCGCTACCTAAGAACTCGACGCGAATTTGTTCGACATCTTTTAGGTACTGGTTGTTCGTTTGTTCGGTTTTATCAAAGTTGTTGAGCGTGACATTCCATGATGAAAACGGAGTGGGTTGGAAGTAGGCGTATTCGAATTTATTCGCCACGGCACCATCGGTGATGATGCTAACATCGTTGGTGGTTGGATCATCTAGGCGGTAATAGAACGCGCGTGAAACAGGGTTAGAACTGAACTGATAGTCCTTGTTCTCATATCGGTCTAAATAATTACCCGAACTGGAAACTCGTAAGTTGAGTTGCTTGCCATAAGGTAAGTTTTCCCCTTCTAAGAACACTCGTACCGTGGAAAGCCTAACGCGGTCAAACGAACACAATTGGACTTGTTCTAATGGAATAGTGAAGTTTAGTTGTCCGGTTGTTGCAAAGCTCTCTAGTTGCTCGGGGCTAGAAATGGTGTAGTTGTCGATGGTGAAATCTTGTGGTGCTGGTTGGAAAGAAGACAGAGCATTTACATACTCACTTTCGACAGTAGCCAAATCAAACTGGTAGTCCAAGTAGCTTTTATTCAGAGAAGGCGTAACTTCGCTTGGCTTCAATGCCCAATATTCGTATGCCTGAACATAGTTAGACAAAGCAACGAACATCGGACGTTTGAAGTGCATCAATACTCTTGATAGTTCACGTTCAATCGAATCGAAGCTGTCGGTGTCTACTTGATAACCCTCGATCCCATCGTTCAATCTTTGTTGTTGATTGATAGTCACATTATTGGTGAGTAAGAGGTCTACCAACTTCGCTTGCTCGTGAGCAAAGTTAAGCTGCGTGATGTTAATTGCCTTACCCAGAAGAACCTGCTTTTCGAGTTCGAGTAGGTATTGTCTTGCTCCTTTGATACCTAAGCTATCGGCATATCTTAAGTTGCTGCGGATCTCGGTGATCATCAGATCCCACGCCAGATTGCTTTCATTGATGGTTGGGATGTTGAAGTTAAAGCCATCCATCGCTTCAGATACCTTCTGGAGCTTGATGGTTGATTTAATATCCGCGGTTAATTGAGAAATGCCAGAAATCGTTTTGGTCACGCTATCAATAATGCCTGTGACGGACTTGATATTGGTGACGAGGTTTTTCGCTTTTTCTAATGCTTCAGGTGTTTTAGCCAATTGATCGGTTAGGTCATTCACACCAGAAAGGTTGCCTGTGAATACCCCACTCACGGCACTTCCAATTTCGGCTATTGCTTTGAATATTGCTAGAGCCGCATTGAGTTGTTGTTGGGTTTTCCAATTCTCGACACCAACTAAATAAGTGGTTCTTGAACTGAGAGTGACCAGTTCTTGTGCTTTATATTGGCTATCGACCTCGGTCAGGCTATCGCCTATCTTGTCTATGTTGGATTGGGTTTGTGTGATGATCGAACTCTGAGCGCGTAGAACGTCTTCGATGTTAGCGAGTGCTAACTTGGCGGCTTCAATCTTGTCTTCAATGACCGTGTTTCTATCTTGAATAATGTCCCATTGACTTTGATACGCGATCATAGCGTTCAAATAGGCTTCGTATTTATCTTGATATAACACCTTGTCGAGATAAGGAACGTAATTGCTCTCTCTGGTGCTGAAGCTAATGAATTGCTTGAACGCGACCGTTTGTAGGTAAAGGTCGGAAAGAATCGGATCGTCTTCAACCACTGAACCTGAGTAACGCAAGCTCTGTTCAATCCAGTTGATGAGGTCGAGGCTAAGCTTTGGGTTGGTATCGTATAAGCTGGCTGCCATATCAAACGAGCGATTAACAATGTCTGTAAAAGGTTCAGTAGCCAGTTTCATTTGCCCAGTAATGTTCGAGTCAATGGTCGTTCTTCGGTAGTGTTCTCCTGCCAATACCACGGACTCGCCATCACCAGTTTTTCCTGTTAGGGCGTCTCGTGTAATGCTGCCATCGCTTTGGAAAGCGAGCACATTAATGGGCGTTTTTATTTCGCCGGCAATCACAGAAATTGAGGCTGCAGAACCTTGCTGTCCGAGCACAAACGTCGGCGTGCCTTGGCCAACGATTTTTCGCGCAAAAATAAGGATGTTTTGGTTGTTTACAAGCAAGTTGAAATTCTCTGGAATTTCAATGGTATCTGCAAAAACGACGATTTTTGAGGGTTGAGTGACGTAAAGGTTTTGTTCTGCTATCCAATCACTGAGGTTGATGTGTAAATCGGATGTGGAACGAGATAGAACGCCGACATCGGAATAGGCCGATTGAACCCAAGTTGGGTATTCGGTTGAATTGGGTAAATTGTTCAGTTCAAGCCAATCGCTAGAAAAAGCCTGTGGAGAGAATGAAAGAGAAATAATAATAGGTAGAAGTCTCATATTGATGTCCTGTCGAAATTAGTATTTGCCAAATTTTGGGTAGCAGAAACCAGCACCTTAATTTTGATAAGGTGCGGCTTTCTGTTAGGGATATATTTTTGGCTATTGCGTTATATTTTTTGTGTTTTTATATGATCGAGAGGTCTATGGACTATTCCATTTCTTGGATATATGCATTGTTTGCGAACGCTTTTGCTTTCTCACTAATATTACTCCAGTTACTTTCTGCAACCGTTGTATTGGCAAGAGCGCCTATTGCGCCAAGCATTGCGTCGTCTTTCATGATGTCGGCATTATTCTGGGCTTGTTCTAAGGCAACGAGCAGTGAAGTAAAGTCGGCATTCATTTTCTGCCAATTTAGTTTCAGCTTATTAATATGTGGAATCGCACTTTCTATTTGTTGAGAAATCATATCGATACTCTCTGAAGAGCGATGATAAGAGTTATATATTTTCTGTGTGTAAGTTAACTGTTCTTGAAGCTCTTTTACTTCGTTTTGTAACTCGTTACGAAGCTTACGCGCTTTTTCTGCTTTATCACCGTATACACCCATGATTGGTCCTGCAACCAGAGGGAACCATGCATAAGTCACCGCGGTAGAGGCGACCGTAACATAGTGAGTGTAGTCTTTGTTGAGTTGAGTGATACGTGCATTGATGTCATTCACTCGTTGTTGAAGCGCGCTGCCATCATCGCTTAGGTAACCGTTGTGAGTGCCTTCTAATACATCTAACTGCAATTTTTGTGTATCTAATGTAGCTGAAAATTCCAATAGGTTACCGCCAACGTCAGACACTTCTTGTTGGTATCTCATGGAAAAACTCTGCAGGCTTTTCAGGTAAGCGATCGCCACCTTTCTATTGCGTTCTACCGCTTCGATATCTTCCGGGAGCGGCGAGAATGCTTTGGCCAGCATTTCATTCAAAGCATCGCTAAGTGGGTTAAGCATGTAGTCTTTAATTTGGACGTAATTGGCCAAGCTTAATGAAAGACCAACGATGCTTGGATAAAGATCTTTTTTCCAATAAAAGGCGGTATCGTGAATATTTGAGTATTGCTGAACCAGTGCTTGGAAATTAGAGAAAGGAATGTCGTTAGGAATACTTAAAGTAGATTTCATACTGGCTTCTGTCACCGGCAGCGCTAAAGCGCCTTCGACATACGCTTGGATTTGATACCACTCTTGTTGCTTAAGAATAAAATTGTCGGTCTCTAGATCGATAAAGACCCCATTTTCACCGATGATCGTGTCGTAGGTGACTTGAGGTATGTTTTGTTCAGCTGACGCTTGGTTGATTTGAACTGGAGCTGCTTGAGAAGTGAGTGCAAAAGAGGAAAGTAGCCCAATCGAAATCGAAGATAATACGAGTGTTCTTGTGATTTTTTTCATTATTTAGCCCTGTTAGATTTGTTATTAGCTTTTTGAAAAGTCAATAATCCCCCTACCATTTAGATGGTGTTTTTAAATATTTATGAAGGGTTATTGAATATTTTAATATTGTTATTTTTGTGATTATTTTTTGTTCTTTAAAACTAACCTCTTTAATGTGTTTTTTGTTTTTATAAGATTTGGCCAATCTATAGCAGATTTATAATGAAAAGTTCTATTTAGGTCACACATTTGGATTCATATTGATCGTTTGTTGATCTATTGAATTTAATGATATTTGAATCATTAGTTTTGGTTCTTTTGTCAGGCTAGGTATGGAAAGGTCTCGAGAGGTTTTCATT
>NZ_AJZD02000337.1 GCF_000272105.2 Vibrio splendidus 12E03 | reverse complement strand
ATTATTTGAAACTTGAAAGCATATAACGCCCGCTTAAGGGGCAGACAACGCTACTACCAACTTTCCGCATAACACCGTAACCACAAAAACCAACGCATAGTAAAAATGCCGCGCGTTGGCTGTCCCTCTTGAAGCGTTTGTTAGGAGTTTGTACCACAACTGTTAATCACCCTCAACACATAAGGATGAAGATCATAATAAAACCTCTCCATCAAGTCTTGAATATTATAACTTTGAAATTTATCCTCAAAATCTTTTTCTAAAAATTTAGCACTTGGAGAGTCACTAAATAAACCACTATCGACTCTCAATAAACGACGATGCTTTGA
>NZ_AJZD02000336.1 GCF_000272105.2 Vibrio splendidus 12E03 | reverse complement strand
GCCGTGTTTATACAAACACGGCCCGCGGAAAATCAGAATTGTTTTTCTCTAGTCTTCGAGAAGCTTCTGCAGTAACACGCCGTTGAGCATGGCGCGCTTAATCATGGCAAAAGCTCCCATCGTAGGATGTTTATCGATCTGTGATGCTACAATAGGCAAGCCGCTATGGAAAGTCGTTAACGACTGATTCTCTACATTGCGCTTAATTGCAGGGAAAACAATCTCTTGTGCCTTGGTAATATCACCAGCAATAATCACTTTTTGAGGGTTAAATAAGTTAATCGTCATCGCGATAGCCTTACCTAACTGGTTTCCTACTCGAACTAAGCTTTGCTTCGCCAGTTCGTCACCATTGATTGCATGGTCACACACATCTTGAATCGTAATACGGTCAAGCTCTGTTAAAGAAGACTCATAGCCTTGTTTAATCAGTTTTTGAACTCGTTCAACGATTGCTGGGTTTGCTGCTACGGTTTCAAGACAACCGAAGTTACCACATTGGCATTGCTCGCCTAGCGGATCGATTTGGATATGGCCAATCTCACCTACGTTGCGGTTGTGACCTAAGAAAACCTGACCATTTACGATAATACCTGCGCCGGTACCACGGTGAACACTCACTAAAATAGAGTCTTGGCTGTCTTTACTTGCACCGAAGTAGTGCTCAGCAAGCGCCATTCCGCGAACATCGTTGCCCACAAAACAAGCGACATGGAATGTGTCGCGAATAATGTCACTTAAAGCCAGGTTATCGATATCCGTGTTTGGCATGTACTCAACAACACCGGTCGTTGGGTTAACCAAGCCTGGAAGCGTGACACCAATAGCAATCAGCTGATCGATCTTTGGTTGGTGTTCAGCAATGAAAGCCTTCAAATTATTAACCAAGCCTTGGGTAAGGTCTGACTGGTCTGAATAATTCAGGTCTTGCTGTTGGAAAGCCAACTCACGACCGCCAAGGTCATGAAGGCTTATTTGAATGTAGTCTCGACCTAAACGCACAGCGACAGAATGAAAAGGTTCTACTTCTGTGGTTAGGGAGATAGCGCGTCTACCGCCAGTAGACGCTTGCTGCGCAACCTCTTTAATTAGGCCGCGCTCTAAAAGTTGGCGGGTAATTTTTGTAACACTTGCCGGTGCGAGTTGGCTTACATCAGCCACTTGTATACGACTGATAGGCCCTTGTTGGTCTATAAGTCGGTATACCGCCGCACTGTTTAGTTGTTTAACTAAGTCTACGTTACCTATTTGTCCGCCATTCATACTTAATTGTGCTCGTATTGTCCGTTAACAACAGTCGCTTTAACGTTAAAGTCTCGGTCAAATACAGCTAGGTTTGCAACCATGCCTTTTTTAATTCGACCTAGCTTGCTTTCTACACCGATAGCCGTAGCTGGGTATAGCGTAGCCATGCGAAGAGCTTCGTCTAAAGCGATACCAGCGTGCTCAACTGTATTCTGAACTGCTTCAATCATAGTCAGAGCTGAGCCGCCCAGTGTGCCGTTTTCATCAACACACTTACCATCACGGTAATATACTTTCTTACCGACAAAAATAAAGTATTCCATGTCAGCACCTGCAGGAGCTGTGGCATCCGTCACTAATACCAACTTTTCTCCCTTGATTTTATGCGCAATTCTGATGTTTGCGTAATCAACGTGGAAACCGTCGGCAATGATCCCAGCGTAAACCTCTGGTGTGTCGTAAATCGCGCCTACAACGCCCGGTTCACGACCGACCATAGGGGTCATTGCATTGAATAGGTGAGTAGCGAACGTGATACCAGATTCGAAACCTTGGCGTGCTTCTGCGTAAGTTGCGTTGGTGTGGCCGATAGAAACGACAACGCCAGCTTTGTGCAGGCGTTCAATGTGTTCAGGGTCGTTTAACTCTGGAGCTAATGTAACTTTTGCAACAAGGTCACTGTTGTCACAGATAAGCTCAATCATTTCGTTGTCAGACTTACGAATGTGATCGACGCTGTGGATGCCTTTTTTCGCAACGTTCAAGTACGGACCTTCTAGGTGCAGACCTAAAGATTGGTTTTGGTACTGGTTGTGGTACTCACGAGCTGCCGTAATAACGGCACGCATATCTTCGTCTGAAGAGGTGATAAGCGTTGGTAAGAAGCTAGTACAGCCAGATTTCAGATTTGCTTTGTGCATGATCTGCATGGTTTCTGCAGTGATCTCATCGTTAAGCATTACACCGCCACAACCGTTCAGTTGTAGGTCAATGAAACCTGGACTTAGGTTTGCTCCGTCTAGGTCGCGAACCTCGATTCCCTCTGGCAATTCAGAGATAGGACAGACTTTTTTGATCAGTTCGTTTTCGATTACAACAGCATGATCGGTCAGAACATCACTACCAGTGTAAATTTTACAGTTACTTAGCGCGTACATAGTCAGCTAATCCTTATTTCGTGAGATCTTTTAAATTCGTTCGTTACCTAAATGCGGACTTAGTTTGCGAGCATCATTTACGTAACGATTTATCTTTTATGGGCAAACGGCTTCAATATGGGAAGCTATTTAAGTAGTTGAAAAATATATGAATAACTGATCGTTATTATACATTTAGGTTCATTGTTAATGATTATTCATACGGCAATAGAAGCCCGCAGATACCATCTTTTTACCTAATGATTAGATTTGGATTTTATCTATAAATGTTCATTTTTTTGAATGATAAAATAAGTTTTATGATCTCGCTAGCAAAAACCTCTGGATTTGGTAAAAACTGGTGATTAGGATCACAAATGGTAAGGTTTTAATTTGCGGAGCAAAATTAATTGAATACACTGAATAGGACTAAATTGAGCGACTAAAATAAGTTTCTCAAACGAATTCTAAAAAATCCTATAGGGGGAAACAACTGGTGAATATTCTAGGGTATGCACAGAAGCTTGGTAAGGCGTTAATGCTACCAATCGCTACGCTTCCGATTGCGGCATTGCTGCTACGTCTGGGTCAACCAGACTTACTCGATATCGCATTCATGGCATCTGCTGGTAACGCAATCTTCAGCCAACTACCATTGTTGTTTGGTTTGGGTATCGCGATTGGTCTTTCTAAAGACGGTAACGGTGCAGCAGGTCTTGCTGGTGCAGTTGCTTACTTTGTTCTGACTGCAACAGCAACAAACATCGATGCTAGTGTAAATATGTCATTCTTCGGCGGTATCTTTGCAGGTATCATCGCAGGTCACTCTTACAATGCATTCCACGCGACTCGTCTTCCAGAGTGGCTAGCATTCTTCTCTGGCAAACGTCTAGTTCCTATTATGGCTGGTCTATTTGCTTTAGTTGCTGGCGCAATCTTTGGTGTTGTATGGCCTGCTGTTCAATCTGGTCTAGATGCACTTGCTCATGCAGTTTCAACGTCTGGCGCTATCGGTCAATTCGTTTACGGTACTCTTAACCGTGCACTTATCCCAGTAGGTCTACACCATGTACTGAACTCGTACTTCTGGTTCGGTATGGGCTCTTGTCAAGAGATCGTAGTTGCTGCAGAAGGCTTCTCTCAACTTTGTGTTGACCCTGCACTAGCTAAAACTTTAGTTGTTGGTCAAGAGTACACATTTGAATTTGCTAACTCAGTTAACCCAGAAATTGTTGCAACTGTTAAAGAAGTAACTGAAACAGTTAAATCTGGCGACCTACACCGTTTCTTCGGCGGCGATAAAGGCGCTGGTGTATTCATGAACGGTTTCTTCCCAGTAATGATGTTCGGTTTACCAGGTGCTGCACTTGCAATGTACCTAGCTGCTCCTGCTGAAAAACGTAGCCAAGTTGGTGGCGCACTATTCTCAGTTGCATTCTGTTCATTCCTAACAGGTATCACAGAGCCGCTAGAATTCATGTTCGTATTCCTAGCTCCTGCTCTATACGCAATGCACGCTGTATTTACAGGTCTGTCTCTAGTAGTTGCTAACATGTTTGGTACTCTGCACGGCTTCGGTTTCTCTGCTGGTCTTATCGACTTCGTATTGAACTGGGGTCTAGCAACTAAACCATTCGTACTACTACTAATCGGTCTTGGTTTCGGTGCTCTATACTTCTTCACTTTCTCTTTCGCAATCCGCGCTTTCAACTTGAAATCGCCAGGTCGTGAAGATGATGACGAAGCTGTTGCAGCTCCTGCTGGCGACGCACCAAAGGGCGACCTTGCACGTCAATACCTGAAAGCTCTAGGTGGTCACGACAACCTAACTTCAATCGACGCTTGTATCACTCGTCTACGCCTAACTCTTAAAGACCGCTCTGTCGCTGATGAAGTTGTTCTTAAGAAACTAGGTGCTAAAGGTGTGGTAAAACTAGGTGAAAACAACCTACAGGTTATCCTAGGCCCACTAGCTGAAATCGTAGCTGGCGAAATGAAAGCTATCGGTGCAGGTGAAGACCTATCTGATGTAAAACTTCCATAGTAAAGGAAGTACTTAATTAAGACGTAAAGTTACTCTTAAGTAAGTATCAAATTGAAAGCCTCCCACATGGGAGGCTTTTTTGTGCCTGCTGTTTAAGGCTACTGAACACGGTTCGTTCTATTCTTCATCGAATAGCAGAAATATTCGCAATTAACGGACGGTTCTTATTGTGCAAAGGCAAAGAATTGTGGATGATTAGCAACAATGATCTTTCAATCTTTGACCGGTGCTAAAAGCGACCGTTTTCTTGGGGACGAAAGATAACTTTCTCTGACAATACTAAATACATAGAGGTGCTATAGATGAGTGAAGCTGAGGCTCGTCCATCGAATTTCATTCGCCAAATTATTGATAAAGATTTAGCGGATGGTACACACAGTAGCGTGCATACTCGTTTCCCGCCGGAGCCAAATGGCTACCTGCACATTGGTCACGCTAAATCTATTTGCTTGAACTTTGGTATTGCTCAGGACTACCAGGGACAATGTAATCTTCGTTTCGATGATACAAACCCTGAAAAAGAAGACGTTGAATACGTTGAGTCAATTAAGAATGATGTAAGCTGGTTAGGCTTCGAATGGTCTGGTGATATTTGTTACTCATCAAACTACTTCGATACGCTTTACGCTTATGCTGTGGAATTAATTAATAAAGGCTTAGCGTATGTTGACGAGCTAAGTCCTGATCAAATCCGTGAGTACCGTGGCACGCTAAAAGAGCCAGGTAAAGCGAGCCCATACCGTGACCGCAGCCCTGAAGAGAACCTAGCGTTGTTTGAAAAAATGCGTGACGGTGGTTTTGAAGAAGGTAAAGCGTGTTTGCGTGCTAAGATCGACATGAGCTCTTCGTTCATGGTTATGCGCGATCCTGTTATCTACCGTGTTCGTTTTGCTCACCACCATCAAACAGCTGACAAGTGGTGCATTTACCCAATGTACGACTTTACTCACTGTATCTCTGATGCGCTGGAAGGTATTACGCACTCTATCTGTACGCTTGAATTCCAAGATAACCGTCGTTTGTACGATTGGGTTCTAGATAACATCACGATTGATTGCCAGCCTCGTCAGTACGAGTTTAGCCGTCTAAATCTTGAATACACAGTAATGTCTAAGCGTAAGCTGAACCAACTTGTGGTTGAAAACCTAGTTCAAGGTTGGGATGACCCACGTATGCCTACTATTTCTGGCCTACGTCGTCGTGGTTTTACTTCAAGCTCGATTCGTGAATTCTGTAAGCGTATTGGTGTGACTAAGCAAGAGAACATGATTGAGTTCGGTTCACTTGAATCTTGCATCCGTGATGATCTGAACGAAAATGCACCTCGTGCAATGGCTGTTCTGGATCCAGTTAAGATCGTTATCGAAAACTACGAAGCAGATGCAGTAGAAACGTTAACTGTTGCAAACCATCCAAACAAGCCAGAAATGGGAACTCGCGAAGTACCATTTACCCGTGAAGTTTGGATTGAACGTGACGACTTCCGTGAAGAAGCAAACAAGAAGTACAAGCGTTTGGTTCTAGGTAAAGAAGTTCGCCTGCGTGGTGCTTACGTGATCAAAGCTGAACGTATCGAAAAAGATGCAGAAGGCAACATTACGACTATCTTCTGTTCTTACGACAATGAAACATTGGGTAAGAACCCTGCAGATGGCCGCAAAGTGAAAGGCGTTATCCATTGGGTATCTGCTGATAAAGCGCTGCCTGCTGAGATTCGTTTGTACGATCGTCTATTCACAGTGCCAAACCCAGCCGCTGCTGATGATTTCGCTGCGACGCTAAACCCTGAATCACTTGTTACGCTAAATGGTTTTGTAGAACCTAGCTTAGCAGAAGGTGTGGCAGAGCAAGCGTACCAGTTTGAACGTACAGGCTACTTCTGTGTGGATTCGAAAGACTCTAAAGCAGACGCACTAGTCTTCAACCGTACGGTTGGTCTACGTGACACTTGGGGTAAAACTGAAGCTTAATGCTTGAGTGCTTAGTTTGTTAAAAGCGACCCCATAAAAAAACCGGCTTAGAGCCGGTTTTTTTGTGTCTGAATAATATGGGATAAGTATCGGAGAATCGTACTTATGTAGGACCATATAAAAAACGCCGGCCTAAGCCAGCGTTCTGTATTACTACTTCGCTTTATGCGCGTCTGGATTGCCTTTGCAATCTCCGTTAATGCTTTTGCCGTACAAGTACAAACTGTGGTTTGTTAATTGCACGTTGTAACGCTGAGCAATCTCTTTCTGTCTTTCTTCGATGATGTCATCAGAGAATTCGATCACTTCGCCACAATCTAAACATACAAGGTGGTCGTGGTGGTGCTGTGTAGAAAGTTCAAATACAGACTTGCCGCCTTCGAAGTGGTGACGAGTTACAATGCCAGCGTCATCGAATTGGTTAAGTACTCGATAAACGGTTGCAAGACCGATTTCTTCACCTAAGTCGATCAGCTTCTTATATAAATCTTCAGCACTAATATGTTGGCAGTCTGGCTGTTGTAATACTTCTAAAATTTTGAGCCGTGGAAGGGTCACTTTAAGACCTGCATCTTTTAGCGCTTGATTATTGTCTGACATATACTTTCCTGTTGATGATCTGCAGCAATTAACAGAATTCAATATTAATACCATTATAGTTTAGTCAGGCATAACAATAAACCACGAACTTCAAAGGGTTACTTACTGACATCACAATCTGTTTTGTAAATTGGAAGTATCTCACTTATAGTGGAGGTACGACCAGTCAAGGTGGCGGTGTTTCTGATATGAACATGGAATGTTGTTATGAATAAGCAACTCGCAAAAATATATAAACCCAACATTGTAAAATTTGCTCTTAATATTTGGCCCCCCTTTTGGGGAGCAGGTATTCGAATAGCCCACATTAGCGCTGACTTTAGGGTTGTTAAGACAGTACTTAAGCTACGCTGGTGGAATAAGAACGCCAATCGTACTCAATATGGCGGCAGTATCTTTTCTCTTACCGATCCCGTTTACTCATTGATGTTAATGGGAATTTTAGGTGAGCGATATTATGTTTGGGATAAAGAAGCGAGCATTAACTTCATCAAGCCGGGGCAATCGGACTTGTATGCAGATTTTGAGATAAGCCAAGGGCAGCTTGACGATATCTATCGTCAGACACAGCTCGGTGAAAAGTGTTTTCCTGAATTTATTATTCATGTGAAAGATAAGCAGGGTAATGTGGTGTCAGAAATTCAACGCACCCTCTATGTAAGAAAGAAGCCTCAATTTAGAGATGATGATGAAGCATTAGAAGCTGAGTGCTAATTAATAGACGTTAAATGGCAAAAAACCTCCCATAAGGAGGTTTTTTCATATCTATATAATGGTTATTAATTGTAACAATTAACAACCATCAGATAATTAGTCTTCTAGCTCTGCTAGGCACATCTCTTCGTGGATTTGTTTAACCCAGTTAGATACGCGCTCATCAGTTAGCTCAGGTTGACGGTCTTCATCGATACATAGACCAACGAATTGGCTGTCATCGCCTTCAACTAAACCTTTCGATGCTTCGAATTCGTAGCCTTCAGTTGATGTGTGACCTAGGATAGTACCGCCTTTCGCTTCAACGATGTCACGGATAGTACCCATAGCATCGCAGAAGTATTCTGCGTAATCTTCTTGGTCGCCACAACCAAAGATAGCAACAAGCTTAGTTGAGAAATCAATAGCTTCTAGCTCTGGGAAAAAGTCATCCCAATCACATTGTGCTTCGCCGTAGTACCACGTAGGGATACCAAGCAGCAGTAGATCGAAGTTATCGATATCTTCTTTGCTGCTTTTTGCAATGTCTTGAACGTGAACGAGCTGTTTGCTCAATTGCTTTTGAATCATCTTAGCAACAGCTTCAGTGTTACCTGTATCGCTACCAAAGAAGAGACCTACACTTGCCATAGAATCATTACCTTTCATTTTGTCTGTTGTCGGTGTAATAAAGTTCGGAAGAGAATCGTTAGATCCCAGTTCCTTCCCAGCTTAGTTGGATTATCCCTTTGGCGATAAAACCCGCACAGCCAAGGAAAAGTACTAACCATACGATGCGACGACCAAATGGAGGAACATTTCCTTGCTTGAGAACGTCCTTAATTGCCATACCGATCAAAAAGAAAATCGCGGCAAATAGGAGATCTAAACCAACAGATTCAATGATGTTCATGTAGTCGTAAAGCATGGGAACCTTATATACCAATTTTGCTTGGGCGCACTATATCACTGTTGCGAGATAAAGTTAATGTGCAGTGATTACTCAGCTCTCATTTATCTGCATGAAAAAGCGCGCTTAAGCGATGAATTTTCGAATTGCTCTCAGCACTTCAGCTGGCTTTTCTGCGTGTAGCCAGTGGCCGGTATTCGCAATAACGTGCGCCTTTGCGTTAGAAAATTGCTGTTGGACCGCAGTTTGGTGCTCAGCCGTGAGGTAGTCAGAATCCCCACCTTTTATTAGTAAGGTTTTGACTGAGGTTTTGTCGATCGGTTCCCAACCAATAATGTGTGGGTAGTTGCTCAGTAACGAAGCGACGTTAAAGCGCCACTCCATAATGCCTTGTTCTGACTTAAACAGTGATTTTGTTAAGAATTGGCGAACACCGTCTAATTCGATATGTTTGGCGAGCACTTTAAGTGCTTCGGCACGAGATCCTGGCTTTTCTTCAATGACCGCTTGTAAGCCAGCGAATACGTTATCGTGACGGCTTTGGGTGTAAGCGACTGGTGCCATGTCCAATACAATCAGTTTACGCAGCTCTAGATGTTGGGTAAGCGCCATAGCAACTTTTCCGCCCATCGAGTGACCAATGACAGTAACGTCATTCAGCTCAAGATCTTTCAACAGTTGAGCGACATCTTGTGCCATCGCTTGGTAATTATGAGTATCACTGTGGAAGGATTGTCCGTGGTTACGAAGATCGATACTCAGTACCTGATGATCGACTTTTAGATCCCTGGCCAGCAAGCCTAGGTTGTCCAGATTACCGAATAATCCATGGATCAAAACTATGGTGTGACCCTCACCTTCGATTTTATAGTTGAGCTGTACTGACATTTTTATCTTATTCATGGTGGGTTTGACGTAGAGTATCCGCGCGGATCTCGCTATAATCCCCCTGAGTTTAAACATTGAGATTGTGAAAAGCGAATGAAAACAATTGAGGTTGATGAGGACCTATACCGTTTTATTGCGGGTCAGACAGAACGTATTGGCGAAAGCGCTTCAGATATTCTGCGCCGCTTGTTACAGGTTGATAGCCAAGGCATGGCTCCGATCGAAGAGATCGTAGAGCCGAAAGGTATCGTTGTTAGCAAAGAGGTAGGCTTTACTCCAGAGAAGTTCGATGGCGTTAAAGAAATGCGCTCACTACTAATATCAGATGAGTTTGCGTCATTAAAGAAAGCCATTGATCGTTTCATGCTAGTGTTATCAACACTGCATAAAATCGACCCTTTAAGCTTTTCAGAAGCAACTCAAGTAAAAGGCCGTAAGCGCGTTTACTTTGCAGACAACGAAGCGACGTTGCTAGCAAACGGCAACACGACTAAGCCTAAAGCCATTCCACAAAGTCCTTTTTGGGTTATTACAAATAATAATACTAGCCGTAAAAGACAGATGGTTGAGCAGCTTATGAGCCGCATGAGTTTCCAAGCAGAATTGATAGAAAAAGTAACAGGTTCAATTTAACGAAATCTGATTTAAACCTCATAATATCCATGGATAAGAAGATATTATGAGGTTTTTTTGTTTTTAAATTTTATATATAAGGATGTCGAAAAATGGCTATGCACCCTCGTGCTGGGCAAAAAGCTCAGCAGGAAGATCTTCATAATATTCCGGCTTTAGTGGCTAACTATTTCTTACAGCAACCGGATGCGACCAACCCAGATCACAAAGTACTGTTCGGTACTTCAGGTCACCGCGGTACAGCAGACAAATCAACATTTAACGAAAACCACATTCTAGCAATTGCACAAGCGGTTGCTGAAGTTCGTGCCGAGCAAGGTACAACTGGCCCTCTTTTCTTAGGAAAAGATACTCACGCTCTATCTGAGCCTGCGTTCTCTACGGTTATCGAAGTGCTTGTAGCGAACGGTGTTGAAGTTATTATTCAAGAAAACAATGGCTTTACTCCAACACCTGGTATCTCGCACGCGATTCTTACGCACAACCTAGTGAATGACAAAAAAGCCGACGGCATTGTTATCACACCTTCGCATAACCCACCTCAAGACGGTGGTATTAAATACAACCCGACACACGGTGGTCCAGCTGAAGCTGAACTGACTCAAGCGATTGAAGACCGTGCGAACGTGATCATTGCTGAGCAAATGCAAGGTGTTAAGCGTACGCCGATCGCACAGGCTAAACAGTCTGAGCTAGTAAAAGAAGTCGACCTAGTAGCGCCATACGTCGCTGATTTGGTTAACGTCGTGGATATGGAAGCGATCCAGAAAGCGAACATCAAGATTGGTGTGGATCCTCTGGGTGGCAGTGGTATTGATTACTGGCGTCAAATTGGCAAAGCGTACAATCTAGATCTTACTCTGGTAAGTGAAGCGGTTGACCCTTCATTCCAATTCATGTCTCTAGATAAAGATGGCGTGGTTCGTATGGACTGTTCTTCTCCATACGCAATGGCTGGCTTACTGGCGCTTAAAGACGAGTACGCTCTAGCGTTTGGTAACGACCCAGACTACGATCGCCACGGCATCGTGACACCTAAAGGCTTGATGAATCCAAACCATTTCTTAGCGGTTTGTATTGATTACCTATACCGTAACCGTGAAGGTTGGGGTAAAGACGTTGCTGTTGGTAAGACACTGGTATCAAGCGCATTGATTGACCGTGTTGTTGCTGACTTAGGTCGTGAGCTTTGTGAAGTGCCAGTTGGTTTCAAATGGTTCGTTGATGGTCTTTACAACGGCCAGTTTGGCTTTGGTGGTGAAGAGAGTGCAGGTGCTTCTTTCCTACGTAAAGACGGTACGCCTTGGTCAACAGATAAAGATGGCCTGATTCTTTGCCTACTTGCGGCTGAGATCACAGCTGTGACAGGTAAGAACCCACAAGAATACTACGAAGAACTTGCCGCTAAACACGGTGAATCTAAGTACAACCGTATTCAAGCGGTAGCAAATGGTGCACAAAAAGACGTGCTGAAGAAACTATCTCCAGAGATGGTTTCTGCTGAGACGCTGGCTGGTGATGCAATTACTGCACGCCTAACACACGCTCCAGGTAATGGCGCTGCGATTGGTGGCTTGAAAGTGACAACTGAGAACGGCTGGTTTGCTGCGCGTCCATCAGGCACTGAAGACATCTACAAGATCTACTGTGAAAGCTTTAAGGGTGAAGAGCACCTGAAAGCAATCGAAGCAGAAGCTCAAGAGATTGTTAACCAAGTATTTGCAGCGGCTGGCCTATAATCGAATCTCGATTACTAGAGTTGCTACGTAAATAGAAGAAGGGTTGATGTGAACGCATCAGCCCTTTTTATTTGTGTTGATTTTGTATAAGCGTGAAAGGTAAGTGAGTTAGCTTAGACGACTAACCGTGTGGCCAACTTTGTGGCATCACAAACCAGAATTGCCCGGACTTGGTTTGCCCATGGACGAAGCGGTCACCAAACTCGGTGATAGGTTGACTGCTGAAATCATCCGTCCCTGCCGCCCATTGTTCTTTGGTGAGAGGGTAGAGCGCTTCAGTGATTAGATGAGCTTGGTTTTGATAGCACCAAAAGCCGTTTACTTGGCTCGGGTTAATGTCGTAGCCCAAACATTCAGTAGGTACGTTTTGCTCTAAGAATGGGTTGGTGTATAGACGACCTTGCATGAGGAGATGTTTTGAGTCGACATCGATCTCTGGATACTGCTCAATAAAAGCGGATGAAGATGACATACCAAGCTGGTGGCTGAGCATCCTTTTGAGCTTCTTATCCAATTGATCGTGAGAGTTGGGGCCAAACCAAGTTTGTTCGTGGAGCAGGTAAAACTTAATCGCCACTTCCCAGTGTTCTAACTTTTGGTTGTTCGCTTTTTCGAGAATAAAGTCGATTGCGCCGAGTGTTCTACCCTCAACATTAATCTGGATCTCATCGTGCTTGATTGAATAATTATCCGAAGCAGTGATGACTTGTTCACATAAGTGTTGGTAGAGAAAGCCTAATCTAGGATTACCATCATAAGTATGTGCGTCGTCGAGCTCTTGGTGGTTTGAGAATGCAGTGAGATCAGAAATCGGTGGCTTGATTTCTAGTAATGGTGGTGAGTCGATGACCCATTGGTAAAAACGTTGCAGTGCTGTCATCTCTTCCTCATAAACATAGCTCTTTATAAACATAGCCCTGGGGCTTTCGACATTCTACCCGTAAATTGATATAACGACGTTATTATAAAGGTAAGCTGGAAATAAAAATGAATAACTTACAATTAGAAAAGCTACTTAACGAAAAACTGCAGCCACAACAGATTAAAGATTATTGCCCGAACGGTCTTCAAGTCGAGGGTGCATCTGAAGTGAAGCGCATCGTTACTGGTGTAACAGCCTCTCAAGCTCTGATTGATAAAGCGGTAGAATTGAATGCCGATGCTTTGTTGGTTCATCACGGTTTCTTTTGGAAAGGTGAGTCAGAAGCGATTCGTGGCATGAAGGGCAAGCGCATTCGTACTCTGATTAAGAATGACATTAATCTTCTAGGTTATCACTTACCTCTCGATATCCACCCTGAACTTGGTAACAACGCCAAGCTCGCTGAGCTGCTTGATATTGAGGTAGAAGGTGGCTTGGAAGGGCACCCACAATCGGTTGCAATGTTTGGTAAATTAAAAAAACCAATGACAGGTGCTGAGTTTTCAGAAAAAATTGATCATGTTCTAAATCGTAAACCACTGCATATTGCTCCTGAAAACGCCGATAAAATGATTGAAACGGTAGGTTGGTGTACTGGTGGTGGTCAAGATTACATTGAGCTGGCGGCTTCTCAAGGTATTGATGCATTTATCTCTGGTGAAATTTCAGAGCGCACAACTTACTCGGCTCGTGAGCAAGACATCCACTACTTTGCCGCTGGTCACCACGCAACAGAGCGCTACGGTGTTAAAGCATTGGGCGAGTGGTTAGCAAAAGAGCATGGATTGGATGTTGAGTTTATCGATATCGATAATCCGGTTTAAGAACAGATGCGAGATGAGGAATACGAGTCGATTGTATCTCGTAGAAAAGAAAAGGGGTTGATGTTCTTACATCAACCCCTTTTAACATTATGCTTTATAGCGACTATTCACGTTCGTAAAGTGCTTTAAAGTCACGTTGTTCTTCACCAGTATATAGCTGACGAGGGCGACCGATACGGTTCGTCGGATCGCTGTGCATCTCGTTCCAGTGTGCAATCCAACCGATAGTACGAGACATCGCGAAGATTACTGTGAACATAGACACTGGAATGCCGATTGCTTTCAGAATGATCCCTGAATAGAAATCTACGTTCGGGTATAGCTTCTTAGAAACAAAGTACTCATCAGATAGAGCGATACGCTCAAGTTCCATTGCTACGTCTAGTAGTGGATCTTGGATGTTTAGCTCTTTAAGTACTTCGTGACACGCTTCGCGCATTACTGTTGCGCGTGGATCGTAGTTCTTGTAAACACGGTGACCGAAGCCCATCAAACGGAATGGGTCATCTTTGTCTTTTGCTTTCGCAACGTATTCTTCAATGTTATCTACGCTACCGATCTCTTCAAGCATACGCAGACAAGCTTCGTTTGCACCGCCGTGAGCAGGGCCCCAAAGTGATGCGATACCTGCAGCGATACATGCAAACGGGTTAGCCCCAGATGAACCAGCAAGACGTACTGTAGACGTAGAAGCATTCTGTTCGTGATCAGCGTGTAGAGTAAAGATTTTATCCATTGCACGAGCGACGATAGGGTTCACTTCATACTCTTCACATGGGTTTGCAAACATCATGTGTAAGAAGTTTTCTGCGTAGCCAAGATCGTTACGTGGGTAGATAAACGGCTGACCGATTGAATATTTGTAACACATTGCTGCCAGTGTCGGCATTTTTGAAATCAGGCGGTATGCCGCAATTTCACGGTGTGTATCGTTGTTTACATCAAGTGAGTCGTGGTAGAACGCCGCTAGAGCACCTACAACACCACACATTACAGCCATAGGGTGAGCGTCACGGCGGAAGCCGTGGAAGAAACTAGCAATTTGCTCATGCACCATAGTGTGACGTGTCACGGTAGTCTTGAACTTTTCGTACTCAGCTCGAGATGGGGCTTCACCGTAAAGAAGTATGTAACATACTTCTAAGTAATCAGCGTTATTGGCAAGTTGGTCAATTGGGTAACCACGATGTAAAAGAATACCTTTTCCACCGTCAATAAAAGTGATTTGAGACTCACAGGATGCAGTGGCAAGAAAACCAGGGTCAAAAGTGAAAAAACCATTAGAACCTAGTGTACGAACATCGATCACTGGAGTACCAAGTACACCTTCTGTAATCGGCAGCTCGATTGGCGCTTGACCTTCAATGTGAAGGGTAGCTTTCTTATCCGCCATAACAATCTCCTTTGTTTATTATTTAATCCGTCCAGGATGTTTATGTGCCATTTTTTTACTGGTCTTACGTGGGAAAGTCAATTTTTCTGCAGCTTTGTGTGCACTTGTTAGTGTTTTTTACATTAAATTCGTTAAAAATCTGGTCTGTGTAGCATTATTTGTTACATCAATTGTATTAGAATGTTGCCAGCCGTATAGTGGCGCTGAAAAGTTTGGTTAAAACCTTATAAATGCAAGGCTAAGAAGAAATGTGAGGTGTCTTTCTTAATCGAGCAGTTAACAATTATTTTACAATTATCTAAGGCTCAACTTCAGTTATTTGTTAAGTTAATGTTAAATTTTGAAGGTTAGCAATCAAATTTTGTCCATAACAATATCATAAGGTTATTTAATGACCATAATGCTCAATGGAGCTGAGTGAGCAAGCCCGTGAAAGAAAGAAAGACAAGACCTGTTAATTTAGATTTACAGACCATCCACTTTCCAATCACAGCAATAGCTTCCATCCTACACCGTGTGTCTGGGGTGATAACTTTTGTCGCGATTGGAATTTTGCTTTGGTTACTATCCATTTCCCTCTCATCCCCAGTAGGCTTTATGGAAGCTAGCGACATTGTCGATGGTTTCTTCGTGAAGTTTATTCTGTGGGGCATTTTAACCGCTTTGGCTTACCACATTGCTGGTGGTATTCGTCACCTTCTTATGGACCTAGGTCACTTTGAAGAGCTGGAATCTGGCGCTAAGAGCGCTAAGGTTGCATTCGCAGCAACAGCGGTATTGTCTCTACTAGCGGGGATCTTAGTATGGTAAACAACGTTTCTACTTTTGGTCGTAATGGTGTTCATGATTATCTACTGATTCGTGCAACTGCCATCATTATGACGCTTTACACTATCTACCTAGTAAGCTTCTGTGCTTTCTCTGGTGATATCTCTTACGCATCTTGGACGCAATTCTTTGGTGGAACATTCACTAAAGTCTTCACCATGTTAGCGCTTACTTCTGTTTTGGTTCACGCGTGGATCGGCCTATGGCAAGTACTAACTGACTACATCAAATGCGCAAAACTGCGTGTTGGTCTTCAAGTTGGTGTTGTTGCAGTTCTTCTTGGATATTTTTTCTCTGGTCTGTTTATTTTGTGGGGTGCGTAAGTGACTATTCCTGTTCGTGAGTTTGATGCCGTAGTTATCGGCGCTGGTGGTGCAGGTATGCGTGCCGCACTGCAAATTTCTGAGCAAGGCCTATCTTGTGCATTGCTTTCTAAAGTTTTCCCTACTCGTTCTCATACAGTTTCTGCGCAAGGCGGCATCACTGTTGCTCTTGGTAACGCGCACGAAGACCATTGGGAACAACACATGTATGACACAGTAAAAGGTTCTGATTACATCGGTGACCAAGACGCTATCGAGTACATGTGTAAAAACGGTCCTGAGTCGGTAATCGAACTTGAAAAAATGGGCCTACCTTTCTCACGTTTTGAGAACGGTACTATTTACCAACGTCCTTTCGGTGGTCAATCTAAAAACTTTGGTGGTGAGCAAGCGGCTCGTACCGCAGCTGCAGCCGACCGTACTGGTCACGCACTGCTTCATACGCTTTACCAACAAAACATTAAACACAAAACGACGGTTTTCTCTGAGTGGTATGCACTGGATCTTGTGAAGAACGAAGATGGTGCAATCTTAGGTACAACCGCGCTTTGTATGGAAACTGGCGAAGTTTGCTACTTCAAAGCGAAGGCAACAATCCTTGCTACTGGTGGTGCTGGTCGTATCTACGCTTCGACAACTAACGCACACATCAACACTGGTGACGGTGTTGGTATGGCGATTCGTGCTGGCGTTCCAATGCAAGACATCGAAATGTGGCAGTTCCACCCAACGGGTATTGCTGGCGCTGGTGTATTGGTAACGGAAGGTTGTCGTGGTGAAGGTGGTTACCTTCTCAATAAAGACGGCGAACGTTTCATGGAACGTTACGCACCAAACGCTAAAGACTTAGCGGGTCGTGATGTTGTTGCTCGTTCAATGATGGTTGAAATTCGTGAAGGTCGTGGTTGCGATGGCCCTTGGGGTCCACACATCAAGCTTAAGCTTGATCACCTAGGTAAAGAGACACTTGAATCTCGTCTTCCTGGTGTATGTGAACTGTCTCGTACCTTTGCTCACGTTGATCCAGTAAAAGAGCCAATCCCAGTAATCCCAACATGTCACTACATGATGGGTGGTGTTCCAACACAAGTTTCTGGTCAAGCTATTAAGCAAACCGAAGATGGCACTGATGTTGAAATCCAAGGTCTATTTGCTTGTGGTGAAATCGCATCAGTATCAGTACACGGTGCAAACCGTCTAGGTGGTAACTCACTGCTTGATTTGGTGGTATTTGGTCGTGCAACAGGTCTACACCTAGGTGAGACTCTGAAGAAGCAAGACGAAGCGAAACCAGCAACTGAAGCCGACATTGAGCGTTCTCTAGAGCGTTACAACCGTTGGGAAAACAGCACAGACGGCGAAGATCCAGCGCAAATCCGTAAAGATCTTCAGCAATGTATGCAGAACAACTTCTCGGTATTCCGTGAAGGCAAAGCAATGGCTGAAGGCCTAGAAGAGCTAAAAGCGATTCGTGAGCGTCTGAAGAATGCACACCTATCTGATAAGTCTACAGAGTTCAACACTCAACGTATTGAGTGTCTAGAGCTTGAAAACTTGATGGAAACGGCATTCGCAACGGCTGTTGCTGCAAACTTCCGTACAGAGAGCCGTGGCGCACACGCTCGATTCGATTTCCCTGACCGTGATGATGAGCAATGGCTATGCCACTCACTTTACAACCCAGAGTCAGAGAGCATGACTAAACGTGGTGTAAACATGGAACCTATCCATCGTGAAGCGTTCCCACCAAAAGCACGTACGTACTAAGGAGATATGACCATGAAACTGAATTTCTCTTTATACCGTTACAATCCAGATGTCGACCAGAAGCCTTATATGAAGGAATACACTCTAGAAGTGGATGAAGGTTCAGACATGATGCTTTTGGACGCGCTTATTCTGTTGAAAGAGCAAGATCCAACAATCTCATTCCGTCGCTCATGCCGTGAAGGTGTATGTGGCTCGGATGGTTTGAACATGAACGGTAAGAATGGCCTAGCGTGTATCACGCCATTGTCTGCGCTTTCGGGCCAAGACAAGATTGTGATTCGCCCACTGCCTGGCTTACCCGTTGTTCGTGACCTGATTGTAGATATGACTCAGTTCTACGATAACTACGAAAAAGTGAAGCCATTCTTAGTGTCTGATGGCAATGTGCCACCGGCTCGTGAAAACTTACAAAGCCCTGATGAGCGTGCTCATTTAGATGGATTGTACGAATGTATCATGTGTGCATGTTGTACAACGTCATGCCCATCGTTCTGGTGGAACCCTGACAAATTCATCGGACCAGCAGGCCTGCTTGCAGCGTACCGTTGGCTAATTGATAGCCGAGATACCGCGACAGACGAACGTTTGTCCGATCTTGATGATGCATTTAGCGTTTTTCGTTGCCATGGCATCATGAATTGTGTAAGTGTTTGTCCTAAGGGATTAAATCCGACGAAAGCGATTGGTCACATCAAGACCATGCTAGTGAATCGTTCGGTTTAAGTTATATAAAAATTGCCGCCCTAGAAGTTTTGGGGCGGCCTTTTAATAGCTCGGCATAGACCGCAGCAAACGTGAAAACTACTGGTTAAGGGAAAATATGCACAACGGCGTGATGAAGGCATGGCTCGAGTCTTCACACTTGGCTGGCGCCAATGCAACGTACGTAGAAGAACTCTATGAACTGTATCTAAGTGACCCAGATTCGGTAAGTGACGAATGGAGAAGTGTTTTTGAAGAACTGCCTGTGCAGGCTTCAGAGACAGTGGAACAACCACACTCTCGTGTTCGTGAATACTTCCGTCGACTCGCTCAAGAAACAAAGCATTACAGTGTCCAAGTTAGTGATCCAGATGTCGATGCGAAACAAGTAAAAGTTCTGCAACTTATTAATGCCTATCGATTCCGAGGGCATCAAGCAGCAAATCTAGACCCCCTAGGTTTATGGAAAAGAGCGACAGTTGATGAACTGGACCCTTCTTTCCACACTCTTACCGAAGATGACCTCAATGAGACGTTTAACGTCGGCTCTTACGCCATTGGCCAAGAGACGATGGTGCTTAAAGATCTCTACAAATCTCTAAAGCAAACTTATTGTGGCTCTATTGGTGCTGAATACATGCACATGACAAATACAGAGCAAAAGCGTTGGATCCAACAACGTTTAGAGTCTGTATCTGGTCAACCCTCTTTCAATAAAGAAGAAAAGCAAGCTTTCCTAGAAGAGCTAACTGCTGCTGAAGGTCTTGAGCGCTATCTTGGTGCCAAATTCCCAGGCGCAAAACGCTTCTCGTTGGAAGGTGGTGATGCTCTTATCCCAATGACGAAAGAAATTATTCGTCATGCTGGCGGACAAGGCATGCGTGAAGTTGTTGTTGGTATGGCTCACCGTGGTCGTCTAAACATGTTGGTCAACGTGCTTGGTAAAAAGCCACAAGACCTGTTTGACGAGTTTGCCGGCAAGCACGATGACACGTGGGGTACTGGTGATGTGAAATACCACCAAGGCTTCTCTGCGGACTTCGCAACGCCAGGCGGCAACGTTCACTTAGCACTAGCATTTAACCCATCTCACTTAGAAATCGTAAACCCGGTAGTTATCGGTTCAGTACGTGCACGTCAAGATCGCCTTGGTGATAATGACGGTAGCCGTGTACTTCCAATTACTATCCACGGTGACTCAGCTATCGCTGGTCAGGGTGTCGTACAAGAGACGTTTAACATGTCTCAAGCGCGTGGTTTCTGTGTTGGTGGTACGGTTCGTATCGTTGTAAACAACCAAGTTGGTTTTACAACGTCTAACCCTCGCGATACACGCTCTACGATGTACTGTACCGATATCGCGAAGATGGTTCAGGCTCCGATTTTCCACGTTAACTCTGATGATCCAGAATCGGTTGCGTTCGTTGCGCGTCTTGCATTGGATTACCGTAATACGTTTAAGCGTGATGTTGTTATTGATTTGGTTTGTTACCGTCGCCACGGTCACAATGAAGCCGATGAGCCGAACGCAACACAGCCTTTGATGTACCAAAAAATCAAAAAGCACCCAACACCACGTAAGCTTTACGCTGACGTGCTAATGGAGCGCGGTGAGTTTGGTATTGATACAGCAACTCAGCTAGTTAACGAATATCGTGATGCACTTGATCACGGTGAAGTTGTGGTTAAAGAGTGGCGTCCAATGGCACTTCACTCAGTAGACTGGTCTCCTTACCTAGGTCACGATTGGAATATCGAGTGGGATAACAAAATTGATATCGAGCGCCTGAAAGAGCTTGGTACTAAACTTTGCCAATACCCAGACAGCCACAAGCTGCAAAGCCGAGTAAATAAACTGTACAACGATCGTACTGCCATGGTGAATGGTGAGAAACAAGTCGATTGGGGTATGGCTGAAACTCTGGCTTACGCAACACTTGTTGATGACGGTAAGCGTATTCGTATCTCAGGCCAAGATTCAGGTCGTGGTACGTTCTTCCACCGTCACTCAGTACTGCATAATCAATCAGATGCAAGCACGTATGTTCCTCTTGCGAACATTCATGATAAACAAGGGCCATTCCAAGTGTTTGACTCTGTGTTATCTGAAGAAGCGGTACTCGCATTTGAGTATGGTTATGCAACAGCAGAGCCAAGCGGTCTAACCCTTTGGGAAGCACAATTTGGCGACTTCGCAAACGGTGCACAAGTTGTTATCGACCAATTCATTTCATCAGGTGAGCAAAAGTGGGCACGTCTATGTGGTCTAACTATGCTGCTTCCTCACGGTTATGAAGGCCAAGGCCCAGAGCACTCTTCTGCACGTCTTGAGCGTTACCTTCAGTTATGTGCTGAACAAAATATGCAGGTTGTTGTTCCTTCAACACCGGCACAGGTTTACCACATGATTCGCCGTCAGGTTGTTCGACCAATGCGTCGTCCACTGATTGTAATGTCACCTAAGTCATTGCTTCGTCACCCTCTGTGTACTTCTTCTCTTGAAGATTTGGCAGAAGGTACGTTCCAACCAGCTATCGCAGAAATTGATGATCTGGCTCCTGAGAACGTAAAACGCGTCGTGTTCTGTTCAGGTAAGGTTTACTTTGACCTGCTTGACCAAAGACGTAAGAACGAGCAAGACGATGTCGCTATTGTACGTATTGAGCAACTTTACCCGTTCCCTTATGAGGACGTGAGAGCTGCCATCGCACAGTACACAAATGTAGTCGATTACGTTTGGTGTCAAGAAGAGCCACAAAACCAAGGTGCTTGGTACAGTAGCCAACATAATTTCCGAGCTGCTATCCCAGTAGGTGCTGATATTCAATACGCAGGTCGTCCTGCATCAGCATCACCAGCTGTTGGCTATATGTCAGTACACTTGAAACAACAAAAAGCGTTAGTTGACGACGCTTTGACCCTACTTAAGAACTAGAAGTAAAAGGAAAATACGCACATGACAATTGAAATTCTGGTTCCAGATTTACCTGAATCTGTGGCTGATGCAACAGTTGCTACTTGGCACAAAAAACCGGGCGAAGCGGTTGCACGTGATGAAGTCATTGTAGATATCGAAACAGATAAAGTAGTTCTAGAAGTACCGGCTCCTGAAGCGGGTGTTCTGGAAGCTATCATCGAAGAAGAGGGCGCTACGGTACTTTCTAAGCAGCTTCTGGCTAAAATCAAGCCGGGTGCTGTCGCTGGTGAACCAACGAAAGACACCACGGAAGATGCCGAAGCTTCTCCTGATAAGCGCCATAAAGCTGCGCTAACAGAAGAGAACAACGACGCACTAAGCCCAGCTGTTCGTCGCCTGCTTGCTGAGCACAACCTACAACCAGCTGACGTTAAAGGCACTGGTGTTGGTGGTCGTATTACTCGTGAAGACATCGACGCACACTTAGCAGCAGCGAAAGCGGCTCCGGCAGCAGCATCTGCACCAGCAGTTGAAGCGCCAGCAGCGGCTCGTAGCCAAAAACGCGTGCCTATGACTCGCCTACGTAAGACAGTTGCAAACCGTCTTCTAGAAGCGAAAAACAGCACAGCAATGCTGACTACTTTCAACGAAGTGAACATGAAGCCAATCATGGACCTTCGTAAGCAGTACAAAGACCAATTCGAGAAGCGTCACGATACGCGTCTTGGTTTCATGTCTTTCTACGTGAAAGCAGTAACAGAAGCGCTAAAACGTTTCCCAGAAGTGAACGCTTCTATCGACGGTACAGATATCGTTTACCACAACTACTTTGACATCAGCATGGCAGTATCAACGCCACGTGGTCTAGTAACTCCAGTACTGAAAGACTGTGACACACTAGGTTTTGCTGACATCGAAAAAGGCATCAAAGAGCTAGCAATCAAAGGCCGTGACGGCAAGCTAACGGTTGATGAACTGATGGGCGGTAACTTCACTATCACAAACGGTGGTGTATTTGGTTCTCTAATGTCTACGCCAATCATCAACCCGCCTCAAGCGGCAATTTTGGGTATGCACAAAATCCAAGACCGTCCAATGGCTGTTGATGGCAAGGTAGAGATTCTGCCAATGATGTACCTAGCGCTTTCTTACGACCACCGTCTAATCGATGGCCGTGAATCAGTTGGCTTCCTAGTGACCATCAAAGAGCTTCTAGAAGATCCTGCACGTCTGCTATTAGACGTTTAGTATCGCTAAAACGTCTAGTTAACCCCGTTAGCTAGACGTAAAAAGTTTCAAAGGCTAGGCTGCTCAACGTCTGGCCTTCACTTGAGCTGTAAAGCCATTAGAAAATGGACAGCAGTTTATTTGAGAAGACCCTACAGACGTAACACAGGAAACTGTGTCGTTATGGAAATAATAATCCCTTAAGGGAAAATAAACGGAATATCAAAATGAATTTGCATGAATACCAAGCCAAACAGCTGTTTGCAGAATTCGGTTTGCCTGTACCAGAAGGTTTCGCATGTGATACTGCGCAAGAAGCTTTCGAAGCTGCAGGTCGTATCAGTACAGCCAAGAAAGTCGTTAAGTGTCAAGTACACGCTGGTGGTCGCGGTAAAGCTGGCGGCGTAGAGCTACATGACACGAAAGAAGGCGTTAAAGAGTTTGCACAAAAGTGGCTAGGTAAAAACCTAGTGACTTACCAAACAGACGCTAATGGTCAGCCTGTAACAAAGATCCTAGTTGAAGAAGCATCGAACATTGCTAACGAACTTTACCTAGGTGCTGTTGTTGACCGTGCAACGCGTAAAATTGTATTCATGGCGTCAACTGAAGGCGGTGTGGACATTGAGAAAATCGCTGAAGAAACTCCAGAGTTGATTCACCAATCAGCGATCGATCCTCTAGTGGGCCCTCAAGCTTACCAAGGCCGTGAATTGGCGTTCAAACTTGGTCTAGTTGGCGATCAAATCAAACAGTTCGTTAAGATCTTCATGGGTCTTGGCAAAATGTTCTCTCAGTACGACCTAGCTCTACTTGAAATCAACCCGCTTGTAATTACTGGCGAAGGCAACCTGCTTTGTCTTGACGGCAAGATCAACATTGACTCAAACGCAATGTACCGTCAGCCAAAACTTCGTGAAATGCACGATCCATCTCAAGAAGATGAGCGCGAAGCACACGCAGCACAGTGGGAACTGAACTACGTAGCACTAGATGGCAATGTTGGCTGTATGGTTAACGGTGCAGGCCTTGCTATGGGTACGATGGATATCGTAAACCTACACGGCGGCAAGCCAGCAAACTTCCTTGATGTAGGCGGCGGCGCGACCAAAGAGCGTGTAGCTGAAGCATTCAAGATCATCCTTTCTGATGACAATGTTAAAGCAGTACTAGTAAACATTTTCGGTGGCATCGTTCGTTGTGACATGATCGCTGAAGGTATTATCGGTGCAGTTAAAGAAGTCGGCGTAACAGTTCCTGTAGTTGTTCGTCTAGAAGGTACAAACGCAGACCTAGGTCGCGAAGTACTTGCTAATTCTGATGTTGATATCATTGCAGCTGAATCTCTAACAGATGCTGCTCAGAAAGTTGTTGCTGCTGCGGAGGCTAAATAATGTCTGTATTAATTAACAAAGACACTAAAGTAATCTGTCAGGGTTTCACTGGCGGTCAAGGTACATTCCACTCAGACCAAGCGATCGCATACGGTACGCAAATGGTTGGTGGTGTTTCACCTGGTAAAGGTGGTCAAACTCACCTAGGCCTTCCAGTATTCAACACAGTACGTGAAGCAGTAGAAGTAACTGGCGCAACTGCAACAGTTATCTACGTACCAGCTCCTTTCTGTAAAGATGCAATCCTAGAAGCGATTGATGCAGGTATCGAACTGATCGTAACGATCACTGAAGGTATCCCTACAACAGATATGATCGACGTTAAAGTGAAGCTAGAAGAAACTGGCGTTCGCATGATCGGTCCTAACTGTCCAGGTCTTATCACTCCAGACGAGTGTAAGATTGGTATCATGCCTGGTCATATCCACAAGAAGGGTAAAGTAGGTATCGTATCTCGCAGCGGTACTCTGACGTACGAAGCAGTTAAGCAAACAACAGATGAAGGCTTTGGTCAGTCTACATGTGTTGGTATCGGTGGTGACCCTATCCCAGGTTCAAACTTCATTGATATCCTAAAACTTTTCCAAGAAGACCCAGAAACTGAAGCAATCGTAATGATTGGTGAAATCGGTGGTACTGCGGAAGAAGAAGCGGCTGAGTTCATCAAAGCAAACGTAACTAAGCCAGTTGTATCTTACATCGCTGGTGTTACTGCTCCTCCGGGCAAACGTATGGGCCACGCAGGCGCAATCATCTCTGGCGGTAAAGGTACTGCTGAAGATAAATTCGCAGCACTAGAAGCAGCAGGCGTTAAGACTGTTAAGTCTCTTGCTGACATCGGTAAAGGCCTACGTGAAATCACGGGTTGGTAACCAGCTGGCTTTTATCGATTGAGATAGAAGTTAACTGAACGATATTAAAAAGGCTTGGTCACTGACCAAGCCTTTTTAATGTTCTCGAGATACGAGATCGTACTGCTAAGTGCTAAGTGCTAAGTGCTAAGTGCTAAGTGCTAAGCTCGGCTTCTAACCATTTGAGATAACATAAACATCGCAGCTGCACTGATAACAACAGACGGGCCAGCGGGCGTATCATAGAACCAAGACAAGCTTAACCCTCCGAAGACTGCGATAGAGCCAATAACCGATGCGAGGAAGGCCATCTGCTCAGGTGTGCTCGAGAACTTCCTTGCCGTTGCTGCAGGAATAATCAGTAGCGATGTCATGATTAACGCACCCACAAATTTCATACCGACAGCAATCACAATACCAACCAATAGCATCAAAATCAGACGCATTAAATCAATGTTGATGCCATCAACCGCCGCGAGATCCTCGTTAACCGTCGTTGATAGTAGTGGTCGCCAAAAGATAGCAAGCACTAAACCAATCACTGCAGCACCCGCATAGATGAACACTAAATCGGTCGGAGATACTGCAAGCAAGTCACCAAACAGGTAGCTCATTAGGTCAACACGAACGTTGTCTAAGAAGCTTACCGCTACAAGGCCTAAAGAGAGCGCGCTGTGCGCCAAAATACCGAGTAGGGTATCGGTCGCGACCAGCTTTTGTTTTTGCAATGTCACGAGTAACACGGCCAGCATCAAACAACAAATCAGCAGCGCGAAATACAAGTTAATGTTGAACAGAAAGCCAAGTGCTAAGCCCATCAAAGAAGCGTGAGCAAGGGTATCACCAAAGTAAGCCATCTTGCGCCACACCACGAATGAACCTAGTGGGCCTGCAATAAGAGCAATGCCTAAGCCTGCAAGAATAGAAGGTAGAAGAAACTCAAGCATTAGTGGTGATGTCCGTGTTTATGGTTGGAGCAGTCGTGCACATCTCCAGAAACTGGCTGGCCGGCCAAGTCATGGTGATGGTGGTCATGTTGGTGGTGGTAGAAAGCCAAACTCTCTTGAACCGCGGTACCGAATAGCGCGATATAAGAAGGGTGGTGCTTGATATCAGCTGGTGCACCAGAGCAACAGATGTGGTGATGCAGACAGATCACATCGTCTGTTTTTGCCATCACTAAATGCAAGTCATGTGAAACCATAAACACAGCACAACCAAAGCGGTGACGGATGGAATCTATCAGATCGTAAAGATCGATTTGGCCTTGTACATCAACACCTTGTGCGGGTTCATCAAGAACGAGCAGATCGGGTCTTTTCAAAAGAGAGCGAGCGATCAGCACACGTTGGTTTTCGCCACCAGACAGTTGATGCATGTTACTTTTCATCAGGTGTTCAGCGCCCACTAGCATCAAAGACTCTAGGATCTCTTGTTTACTGAATTTTCCGGTGAGCTTAAGAAAACGCTCTACATTGAGAGGCAGAGAGTCGTTCAGCTTTAGCTTTTGAGGAACGTAACCAATTTTTAGTTTTTTTGATTTGGTGATCTTTCCGGAATATTTGTTCTGGAGCCCAAGTAGTACCTTAACTAAGGTTGATTTCCCCGCGCCATTTGGCCCAATTAGGGTAGTGATTCTGCCACGCTCTAAATTTAGAGATATGTTGTCTAAAACTTTTCGACCGTCAAATTCGACGCTCACAGAATCTAGTTGGATTAAGTTATCCATGAATAGAACTCATTTGCAATTCGCTAATGTTATAATGTAACATTTACCTCAAGCCTAAGCTACTTTTCTATTATCGAGGGATTATGTCACGTTCATCTTTTATACTTGCTACTTTGCTTTTAGCGCCAAGTGTCGCAAGTGCCAATACTATTCTAACAAGCTTTAAACCAATTCAAATGATTGTGACGGAATTAACGCAGGGCGTTAGTGAACCGGATGTGTTGATGAACAGCAATGCTTCGCCGCACGATTATGCGCTTAAGCCATCTGATGTCAAAAAAGTTCACAGTGCCGATATGGTTATCTGGTTTGGTCCTGACCTAGAAGCCTTTCTGACTAAGGTGATTGGTTCAAAAGAAAACGTTATCAAGATCAGTGAGATTCCAGGAATTAACTTGCGAGAGTTCGGACATGATAACCACGATTCTCATGAAGGACATAATCATGGTAGCCATGACCCGCATTTTTGGTTAGGTATCGATCAAGTTGAAGTAGCCGCAAAATATATCTCGGCAAAGTTGATTGAATCTGACCCTGATAACGCAATGGCGTATCAAGAAAACCTAGATTCTTTCCTGCTTGCTTTGAAAGAAAAGCAGCAGTCTATTCATGAACAACTTGCGCCAGTGAAAGATAAAGGTTACTACGTATTCCACGATGCGTATGGTTACTTTGAGCAAGAGTTTGAACTGAATAACTTAGGCCACTTCACGGTGAGCCCAGAGCGTAAACCGGGTGCAAAAAGCCTGATCGCTATTAAGAAAACGCTAGTACGCGACAATGTTCAATGTGTATTCTCAGAGCCTCAATTTACTCCCGCTGTAATTGAATCAGTGACTCGCGGAAGTAACGCTAAGCAAGGGCAACTTGATCCTGTTGGTTCACAGGTTGAAGTGAAGAGTGGAAGTTATTTCGATTTTCTTCAGCAACTTACAGACAGCTACACCAGCTGCTTGAGTGCTAAGTAATCAATAACCAATATTCCTAACGACACTTTGCTCTCGTTAATTTATGAATCATGCCGCTTTTTGCGGCATTTTCGTGACCGCTAAGATAAAACCTCTCAACAAATAGCAAACCTCCTTTCTCCTTTGTTAATTTCCGCTAAAATAGAAAGATAATAATAAGCACAAAAAAACTGGATTTTTGGTTAAGCAGCGAATAAGACGTTGTGGACACCATAATTTCATGTGTTATTGCTGTTCAGGATGAAAAGTTGTATCGAATTATCTTCAGAATGTTCATGTTAATGAGCATTTCATTTAGCGTTCTCGCGGTAAATACATCACCCTCCGTTTTCTACCCTTTGCCCGTTCAAGCGCAAGGGAATTTTCTTGCGGCTAAAAACTTGTACTTAGGTGCCGGTGGCGGGCTATGGGTTCATGATGTCCATGGAAAAGTACTCTTTTACGATGGTCGAACTCTATTCCCTCGCAAGGGTAGCTTACTGCAATTTTCTTCGGAAAGAGTCGCTTTTCTGAACGATGAGTTTTGGACATTTTTCGATAACGAGGTGTATCGACATACCCCTGGAATTGGCAACGAATTGGCGTTTAGCCTAAGTCCCGGTGCTGAAATAACCAATATCGGTGCATCAGGCGATTATATTTGGGTTACTGACGGCAGTAATTTCTATACCTACAACACTCAATCTTTAGAATTCAACACCTACTCTCTGCTCAAATTGTACCGATACAATAACAGCAGTGACATTGCGATTAACGACGCTGAGTGGGTGTTATCAAAGTGGGTGCTAGCGACCAGTTCTGGCGTTTACCTTTCTGAGAATCAAGAGTTTACCCATGTCACCGCATCCGACAAAAATCATATTGAGACGGTTTATTTTTCGAATGCTCGACGAGAGTTAGTGATCGGTACTTTAAATGGTGCTGTGATTGTAGACCTCGCGAACCCAGATAAAGAGACCATCGTTAAAGGGTCGCATGTTCTTTCGTTGGCCGAAACTTCGGACCAGTATTGGATTGGTACAGAGCACGGCCTTATTAGCTACAACTTTATTACGGGACAAATTACTCGATTCGAACAAGCCGCTAATCAAGACTTCTCGTTACCGGGTGAGAAAATATATTCGTTGATAAACGATCATGCTGGTGGCATGTGGGTTGCGACAAACAACGGTATCCGATACTTCTCACTGTTCAGCAAAACCTTCTCGAGAACCCCCCTAACTGGAATGGGCATGCATTCGAGTAGTGTAGTGATCAATAAAGTACTGCCTGTTAGTGACCAGTTATCTTGGGTCGCGTCCTCAATGGGACTCTACTTGGTTGACTCTGAAAGTGAAGAGAACCCAATTCGTGTTTACTCTAATCCCGTTAATGATTTTGAGCTCTTTGGCTCTTTCATTTGGTTAGCGACTGAACAAGGCATCATCAGTCTAAATACGGAAACGCTACAACCCGAAGCCCTTGATTTACCAAGGCCAATTGAGGGAGTGCGTGTTGAAAACCTTGCGCTTCAGGCTGATAACGTTCTTTGGATGACCTCTGGGCAAAACCTCTATTCGTTATCTATCGAAACCATGAAACTGACGAGTTATGGTACTGACTGGTTAGTCGACAAGTTCTTGCCTGCAAAGATCACCGCTCTCAATGTAGGCTTGCTAGGTCGTATCTATATAGGAACAGACCATGGTTTCTACTCGTTCATTGATAAACGAATTAGCTTTAGTCGTTCAAGCGAACGGTTTGGCAAAGTCGTCGATATTGAAAAAGCGAAGGATGGAGCGCAGTGGTTTGCTAGCAGTTATGGCGTGTATCGAATCCCGGATGACAGCTCTATTATTCAAGAAATCACTCTTGTTGAAGACAATATTAGACCTAACTGCCTGATCAGCGATGACAATGGTGTTTGGTTAGGCTCTTCGAAAGGCATCAGTTATTACGGGTTGGATGGGCAGCTGCATAAACACATCGGTTCGCCATTTGGTTTGATCACCAATGAATTGGCGGCAGGAGCGTGTGCTCTGTTTTACAGTGAAGAGAGCCAACCTTCGAGGCTTGTTTTCGGCTCAAAGTATGGCGTAGTCAGCGCGTTGTCTAACGAGTTACTGGTATCAACCACACCTCATAGCCGTGCCTTGTTGAGTAAGATAAGTGTCGACCAACAAACGGTGTCACTTGGCGGGAAAACGGCTGAACTGGATGAGATTCCTTATGGCTCATCGATGGGGTTTAAGCTAGGTATCTTGCCAGCAACGTTCGCACCAGCGATGGAATATCGACTGAGCGACGATGAACCATGGAGTGAGTTTGAAGGGGGCTTGTTAACGCTCGACCATCTTCTTCCTGGGGATTACACACTTGAAGTGAAGCCGGTCAAGGACTCCCATTATCGCTTTGTGTCAACCAATCAAAGCTTCTCGATTGCGGAGCCTTGGTATCTGACCAATTGGGCTGCAGCAAGCTCTCTGATGTTACTGATTGGCGTTGTGACTATCTTGGTCTTTTGGCGTTCTCGTTATGTCACTTTTGCCAACAGGCACTTAAAAGCGCAAGTTGCATTGAAGACGGATCAATTGAGGCACCAAAGCCGGATATTGCTCGCGACTAATCAACAGCTTAAAAAGCAGCTATCCGTTAAGAATGCGCTTGTGTCTCATACTGCCAATGACCTCTCTTCTGAAGTGAATCAGATTGCTGCGATGATCCCGAATTGGAATGACGAGCACGGGAAGTCGCCAATTCTAACCTTGAAAAATGGCTTAGCCCAATTGAGCAATACTCCTCAAGGGAAAGGGCAAGTTTGTTACGATATAATTTTAATCTTAGAAGCGGTACTCAAAGCTTGGCAGGACGACTTAGCTAAAGCTGGTATTGAACTGGATATTAAAGTCGAAACAAAACAACGATATGTCTCGTTGCTGTATTTTAATCTCGATATTATCTTCAATAGCTTGGTTGGGAGTATCATCAAGAGAAACTTTAAGTCGCAGAGTATGGTGGTTCTGGTTGAAGAGGTTAAGGAGCATCTTGTTGTAACCATTCGAGATCATGGCATGCCTTTTCCTAAATTGGCATCAAGCATGAGTGACAACACCGGAAAATCGACTGATCTAAATATCGAAAAATTACCTCTATTGATGAATCAGAGTGGTGGTGAACTGAACGCGTTTGTTTCTGACTATCAAAATAAGGTTCAGCTTTCGTGGCCGATTGAATATCAAGTGCTGGATAATCTGGAAGCCAGCACAATTGAGCAGATAGAAACCATTAAACTTGCCGCTTCAACGCCAGAGCAACAAAGGTTGAGTGCTGAACAAGAGTGGAAAAACAGAGTGTCGCAGCTTGTGAGTGAAAACTACGCTGATGCCGAGTTCAGTACTGCAACTGCTGCTAAGTATTTGTTTATGTCTGAGAGAAGCTTACAGAGACGCTTTAAATCGGCTTATAACAAGACCTTTAAAGAGCACTTGAATGAAGTGCGTTTAGAGCATGCGTGCGAGCGGTTACTTGCGGGAGAGAAGATCTCAGACGTCGCGTTTGATTCGGGGTTCAATGACCCTTCCTATTTCAGTCAAAGGTTTAAGCACCACTTTGGTATGTCACCATCTAAGTTTGCTGAAAACAACGAAGAGTAGCGCGCAGCGGATACTCAGCTAGAACATAAATAAAGATACTTTAGCCTCTACATTCGTGTTGGGGCTTTTTTACGCTCATATGAGATAGAGATAGAGATAGAGATAGAGATA
>NZ_AJZD02000335.1 GCF_000272105.2 Vibrio splendidus 12E03 | reverse complement strand
TCGTCGGTTCAAATCCGGCTCCCGCAACCAATTTCAATGCTATTATATAGCTTGTATTGGTAGCAAGTTTGCACAGTGTGAACCTCACTGTGAGTTAAGTGCGATATCGAATATGATGGCACTTAACATATAAGGGTCCAGCAACAAAAACCCCGGCTTATACGGGGTTTTTTGTTATCTAAGCATTTGTAAATGTATTTAGATAATGTTTGCTTGGAATTTAAATTGGGCTTTGAGCCCTTTTTTTGTTTCTGGAGTGGTTAAATGACTGGTTTAGAAAGACAACTTACTGAAATGCTTGACGCTCCAGTAGCAGCATCAGGTTATGAGTTAGTTGGATTAGAATTTATTCGTGCTGGTGAGCACTCAACGCTACGTATTTACATCGATTCACCAAACGGTATCAATGTAGATGATTGCGCTGAAGTTAGTCACCAAGTAAGTGCCGTAATGGACGTTGAAGATCCAATTTCAGTGGCTTATAACCTTGAAGTGTCTTCACCTGGTTTAGAGAGACCACTGTTCAAAGCAGAGCATTACCAACAATTTATTGGTCACGAGGTAAGCATCGTTTTGAAAATGGCTGTCGGCAACCGTCGTAAATGGAAAGGTGATATCCAATCTATCGAAGGCGAGACAGTGAAAGTATTGGTTGAAGGACAAGAAGAAGAATTCGTCCTGAGCAATATTGCGAAAGCTAACCTGATCCCTAAATTTTAGTTCTCCTAGAGAGAAGAGCTTAAGAGGCTAGATTAATGAACAAAGAAATTTTGGCGGTAGTAGAAGCTGTTTCAAATGAGAAAGCAGTTCCTCGTGAGCGTATTTTTGAAGCGCTTGAAATCGCGCTTGCAACGGCAACAAAAAAGAAAAGCGAACTAGAAATCGAAGTTCGTGTTGAAATTGACCGTAAAACGGGTGATTTCGAAACTTTCCGTCGTTGGGAAGCTGTTGAGGAAGTTGAATTCCCAACAAAAGAAATCTCTATTGAAGCTGCAAAGTACGATGACCCAGAGATCGAACTTGGCGGTTTCATTGAAGATGACATCGAATCAGTAACGTTTGACCGTATTACGACTCAAACGGCTAAGCAAGTTATCGTACAGAAAGTACGTGAAGCTGAACGCGCTCAAATCGTTGAGCAGTTCATCGATAACGAAGGCGAGCTAGTAACTGGCGCAGTTAAGAAAGTTAACCGTGACACTATTATCTTAGACCTTGGTAACAACGCTGAAGCGGTAATCCTTCGTGATGACCAACTTCCTCGTGAAAACTTCCGTCCAGGTGACCGTGTTCGTGGTCTTCTTTACGCAGTTAAACCAGAAGCTCGTGGTTTCCAGCTTTTCGTTACTCGTTCGAAGCCAGAAATGCTAGCTGAACTATTCCGTGTTGAAGTGCCTGAAATTGGTGAAGAGCTAATTGAACTTAAAGGTGCTGCACGTGACGCTGGTTCTCGTGCTAAAATCGCTGTGAAAACAAACGACAAACGTATTGACCCAGTTGGTGCGTGTGTTGGTATGCGTGGCGCACGTGTACAAGCTGTTTCTAACGATCTTGGTGGTGAGCGTATTGATATCGTTCTTTGGGATGATAACCCGGCTCAATTCGTAATCAACGCAATGGCTCCTGCTGATGTTGCTTCAATCATCGTTGATGAAGATGCACACTCTATGGATATCGCTGTTGAAGCGGATAACCTAGCACAAGCGATTGGCCGTAGCGGTCAAAACGTACGTCTAGCTTCTCAACTTACTGGTTGGGAACTGAACGTAATGACTGTTGCTGATCTCGAGAAGAAGCACCAAGAAGAAGCAGTTGCTTCTATTGAAAACTTCATGAAGCACCTAGACATTGAAGAAGACTTTGCTCAAATGCTTGTTGAAGAAGGTTTCTCTACGCTTGAAGAAGTAGCATACGTTCCTGTGAACGAGCTTCTTGAAGTAGATGGTCTAGACGAAGGTATCGTTGAAGAACTACGTAACCGTGCAAAAGACGCACTGACTACTCTAGCGCTAGCGAAAGAAGAAACTTTCGACGGTGTTGAGCCTGCTGAAGACTTACTTGCACTTGAAGGTCTTGAGCGTGAAATGGCTTACAAGCTAGCAGCAAAAGGCGTTGCGACACTGGAAGACCTAGCTGACCAAGGCGTTGATGAACTAGAAGGCATCGAAGACCTAACTGCAGAACGTGCAGGCGAGCTAATTATGGCTGCGCGTAACATCTGTTGGTTCGGCGACGAAGAATAATTCAGCAAGGAGAGAAAGCGGTATGACACAATTAACAGTTAAAGCACTGAGTGAAGAGATTGGTACGCCAGTTGACCGCTTAATTGAACAACTTGCTGATGCAGGCATGAAGAAAGCAGGGTCGGATCAAGTGACTGATTCAGAGAAGCAAACATTGCTAACGCACCTTAAAAAGGAGCACGGCGATACTTCAGGCGAAACAGAACCGACTCGTTTAACTCTTCAACGCAAGACCCGCAGCACGCTAAGTGTTGCCGCTGGAGGCGGTAAGAGTAAGGATGTTCAAGTAGAGGTACGTAAAAAGCGTACTTACGTGAAGCGCAGCACTATTGAAGATGAAGCGAAACGTGAAGCTGAGGAAGTAGCTAATCGTGAAGCGGAAGAGAAAGCACAACGCGATGCTGAAGAGCAAGCGAAACGTGATGCTGCAGAGAAAGCACAGCGCGAAGCCGAAGAAAAAGTAACACGTGAAGCGGATGCAAAACGTGAAGCTGAAGAGAAGGCTCAACGCGCACAAGCTGAAAAGGCTAAAAAAGACATGAATTCAAAAAATGCAGACGCTAACGCACAAGCGAAAAAAGAAGCGGATGAACTTAAAGCTCGTCAAGAGCTAGAAGCAACTCGTAAAGCAGAAGCTGAAGCAGCTAAGCTTGTTGAAGAAGCTCGTAAGTTAGCAGAAGAGAACCAAGAACGTTGGTCTGAAGAAGAGAAGAAGAAGAAAGAGCAAGAGAAATCTGCGGATTACCATGTGACTACTTCTACTTACGCTCGTGAAGCTGAAGATGCGGCAGATAAAAAAGATGAGAAAGCACCTCGTCGTCGCAAGAAGAAAGCAGTTCCTGCTAACCAACCGGCAAACAACCGTGGTGGTCGTAACCAACGTGGTCGTGGCGGTAAAGGTAAGCTTGCTAAACCAACGTCAATGCAGCAAGGCTTCGATAAGTCAGCAACTGTTGCTAAATCTGACGTTGCTATCGGCGAAACTATCGTTGTTTCTGAACTGGCTAGCAAAATGTCAGTTAAAGCAACTGAAGTTATCAAAGTAATGATGAAGATGGGCGCTATGGCGACTATCAACCAAGTGATTGACCAAGAAACAGCACAACTTGTTGCTGAAGAAATGGGTCACAAGGTAATCCTACGTAAAGAAAACGAACTTGAAGAAGCAGTACTAGCTGACCGTGATAGCGATGCTATCGCTGAAGGTCGAGCTCCTGTTGTTACTATCATGGGTCACGTTGACCACGGTAAAACTTCAACACTTGATTACATTCGTAAAGCACACGTTGCTTCTGGCGAAGCTGGCGGTATCACGCAGCACATTGGTGCTTACCACGTAGATACTGACAACGGCATGATCACTTTCCTTGATACTCCTGGACACGCGGCGTTTACAGCTATGCGTGCTCGTGGTGCTCAAGCGACAGATATCGTTGTACTTGTAGTTGCAGCAGACGATGGCGTAATGCCACAAACAATCGAAGCAATCCAGCATGCGAAAGCGGCAGGCGTTCCTCTGATTGTTGCTGTGAACAAGATCGATAAAGAGGGTGCAAACCCAGACAACGTTAAGAATGAGCTAGCTCAATACGACGTTATTCCTGAAGAATGGGGCGGTGAGAACATCTTCGTTCACATCTCTGCTAAACAGGGTACAAACATCGATGGTCTTCTAGAAGCAATCCTTCTTCAGTCTGAAGTTCTTGAACTTACAGCGGTTAAAGAAGGCATGGCGTCTGGTGTTGTTGTTGAATCTCGTCTTGATAAAGGTCGCGGTCCAGTTGCAACAGTACTAGTACAGTCTGGTACTCTAAACAAAGGCGACATCGTTCTTTGTGGTCAAGAGTACGGCCGTGTTCGTGCAATGCGCGATGAGAACGGTAAAGACATCGAAACTGCAGGTCCATCTATTCCTGTAGAAATTCTAGGTCTTTCTGGTGTTCCTTCGTCAGGCGATGAAGCGACTGTTGTACGTGATGAGCGTAAAGCACGTGAAGTTGCGAACTACCGTCAAGGTAAATTCCGTGATGTTAAACTAGCTCGCCAACAAAAAGCGAAACTAGAGAACATGTTCGCGAACATGACGGCTGGCGAAGTTGCTGAGCTTAACGTTGTACTTAAAGCTGACGTTCAAGGTTCTGTAGAAGCGATTGCTGACTCTCTACTGAAACTGTCTACTGACGAAGTTAAAGTGAACATCGTAGGTTCTGGTGTTGGTGGTATTACTGAAACTGATGCAACTCTTGCTGCAGCTTCTAACGCTATCATCCTTGGTTTCAACGTTCGTGCTGACGCAACTGCGCGTAACACGGTTCAGAACGAAAACCTAGATCTACGTTACTACTCAATCATTTACCAACTGATTGACGAAGTTAAACAGGCGATGGGCGGTATGCTTGCTCCTGAATTCCGTCAAGAGATCATTGGTCTTGCACAAGTTCGTGACGTATTTAAGTCGCCTAAACTTGGTGCAATCGCTGGTTGTATCGTTACTGAAGGTACGATTAAGCGTAGCAACCCAATCCGTGTACTTCGTGAAAACGTTGTTATCTACGAAGGTGAACTAGAGTCACTTCGTCGCTTTAAAGATGACGTACAAGAAGTTAAGAACGGTTACGAGTGTGGTGTCGGCGTTAAGAACTACAACGACGTTCGCGTTGGTGACCAGATCGAAGTATTCGAAATCGTTGAGGTTAAACGTACTCTAGACTAATCAGTCTGTACGACTCGACATATTGACTAAGGTTACTAACATTACTAGTAAAGGTAATAAGTAATCGGTTGTTGAATACACCATGGGGGGCTGGTAATTACCAAGCCCCCCATCTTTCTAAGTGAGAAAAGAAAATGTCAAAAGAATTTAGCCGCACACAACGTGTGTCTCAGCAGCTTCAAAAAGAGCTTGCGCTTATCCTACAACGTGAAGTTCGTGACTCACGTATTGGTATGGTAACTATCTCAGACGTAGAAGTGTCTCGTGACCTTGCTTACGCAAAAGTGTTCGTGACTTTCCTATGTGTTGGTGAGCAAACTCCTGAATCATGTCTTAAAGCTCTTAAAGAGCATGAAGTGCCAGTTCGTATGGCTCTTGGTAAGCGTATTCGCCACCGTCTAACGCCTGAAGTTCGTTTTACTTACGACAACACACTAGTAGAAGGCATGCGTATGTCTAACCTAGTAAGTGAAGTTCTGAACGACGACAAGCGTAAGCAAGAAGAAGCTGGCCGCACTGACGAAACTCAGTCTAAGGGCGAAGAGTAATGGCTCGCCGTCGTAAAGGTCGCCCTATCAACGGGGTAATTCTATTAGATAAGCCGACTGGTATTTCGTCTAATGATGCACTGCAAAAAGTAAAGCGTATTTACTTTGCAGAGAAGGCAGGGCACACCGGTGCTCTGGATCCTCTTGCGACTGGCATGCTGCCAATTTGTCTTGGTGAAGCAACGAAGTTCTCTCAGTTTCTTTTAGATTCTGATAAGCGCTACGTTGTTATTGCTAAGCTTGGTGAGCGTACCAATACTTCTGACTCTGATGGTGAAGTGGTTGAGACACGTGATGTTAACGTGACTCAAGAACAGCTCGAGCGTTGCATTGCGAGCTTCAAGGGTGAAACCGATCAGATACCATCAATGTTTTCGGCATTGAAGTATCAAGGTAAGCCTTTGTACGAATACGCACGTGCAGGTATCGAGGTTCCTCGTGAGTCTCGTAAGATCACTGTGTACTCTATTGAACTGCTTCGCTTTGAAGGCGATGAAGTTGAAATGGAAGTGCATTGTTCGAAAGGCACATACATCCGCACAATTACCGATGATCTTGGTGAAATGCTCGGTTGTGGTGCTCATGTGACCATGCTTCGTCGTACTGGTGTAGCAAAGTACCCATACGAGCGTATGGTGACTTTGGAGCAGTTAAACGAGATCCTAGAGCAAGCACAGACGCAAGAAATTGCACCGAAAGAGCTGCTTGATCCTCTGCTGATGCCAATGGACACTGCTGTTGAAGACTTACCAGAAGTAAACCTGAACGCGGAACTGACTGACTTAGTTCAGCACGGTATGCCAGTTCAGGTTGCTGGTGCGCCAACGGAAGGCACGGTTCGTATGACAAGTGGCGAAGAGAAGCTGTTTGTCGGCGTTGCTCAGATTGCTGAAGATGGCCGAGTTGCACCGAAGCGTTTGGTTGTTTTCAGAGATGAAGAACCACAAGCGTAGCGCTTACATCGAGTCAGATCTTAGCGGTTCGCCTTGAAATGCGAGCAAATAAGATAGAAAGCGAACGCCTAATTTAGGTGGTTCGCTTTTTTCGTTTTTAATGGGTTCGATTGTTATTGCACCAACTGATAAACTTCCCTATAATCCTCGGCTCGCGTAGCGGCTGAATCAGAGATTGGCTGCTACAAATATAAACTTACTCTTATCAGGAGAGAATTATGTCTCTGAATGCAGAAACTAAAGCAGCAATCGTTGCAGAATACGCACAATCTGAAGGCGACACAGGTTCACCAGAAGTACAAGTAGCACTACTTACTGCTTCTATCAACCACCTACAAGGTCACTTCAAAGCGCACAAACACGATCACCACAGCCGTCGTGGTCTACTACGTATGGTTTCTAGCCGTCGTAAGCTTCTTGATTACTTGAAAGGCAAAAACCTTGCTCGTTACCAAGACCTAATCAAGCGTCTAGGCCTACGTCGCTAATAGCGATGTCTGCAAAGACAGTTTGAAGAAAAGGAGCATTTATGCTCCTTTTTTTGTGCCTGTAAGAAAATGCTAGACCGGATGCTCAGAATATCATCTGGCTTTTTCTGATAGGAAATATATCTCCTAATAAAAATAGTTTATACTACGCCCGCCTATAGCGTTTTCAGCGTTTGGCAATCAACCTCTCAAGAGATTACAGTCACAGATGTCGGCCAATAGGTCGCGACTATTCAAAGGCGGATTTGGTCCTAATTCGGCGTATGAACTCATACAAAGAGTCACCATCCTAAGTCCCTTTTCACTAGTCGCGATTGGTAATGTCTTGAGTCATTATTCACTTAATCTAAAGTCTGACTTTAGAGCTAAGGATATACAATGTTTGAAAAACCAGTTGTAAAATCGTTCCAGTACGGTAACCACACCGTTACTCTAGAAACGGGCGTAATTGCACGTCAAGCTACTGCTGCTGTAATGGCGACTATGGACGATACTTCAGTATTCGTTTCTGTTGTTGCTAAGAAAGAAGCAGTTGCAGGTCAAGACTTCTTCCCACTAACAGTAAACTACCAAGAGCGTACATACGCTGCGGGTAAAATCCCTGGTGGTTTCTTCAAGCGTGAAGGTCGTCCATCTGAAGGCGAAACACTAACAGCTCGTCTGATTGACCGTCCAATTCGTCCACTTTTCCCAAGTGCGTTTAAAAACGAAGTTCAAGTTATCGCTACGGTTGTTTCTATCAACCCTGACGTAAACCCAGACATGATCACTATGATCGCAACGTCTGCTGCACTTGCTATCTCTGGTGCTCCATTCAATGGTCCTATCGGTGCTGCACGTGTTGGTCACATCGACGGCGAACTAGTTCTTAACCCATCAAATACTGAGCTTGAAAACTCTAAACTAGACCTAGTTGTGTCTGGTACAGAAGGCGCAGTACTTATGGTTGAATCTGAAGCAGATAACCTGTCTGAAGAAGAAATGCTTTCAGCTGTTGTTTACGGTCACGACCAACAACAAGTTGTAATCAAAGCAATCAACGAGTTTGCTGCTGAAGTTGCAACTCCATCTTGGAACTGGGAAGCGCCAGCAGTTAACACTGAGCTTAAAGCTCAAGTTGCTGAACTTGCTGAAACACGTTTATCTGACGCGTACCAGATCACTGAGAAAATGGCTCGTTACGAGCAAGTTGGCGCAATCAAGAACGACGTTGTTGAAGCTCTAATCGCACAAGACGAAAACCTAGATGAGCGCGAAATCCGCGGCATGCTTGGTTCTCTAGAGAAAAACGTAGTACGTAGCCGCATCATCGCTGGCAACCCACGTATCGATGGCCGTGAAAAAGACATGGTTCGTGCGCTAGACGTACGTACTGGTGTTCTTCCACGTACACACGGTTCTTCTCTATTCACTCGTGGTGAAACTCAAGCACTTGTTACTGCAACGCTTGGCACACAACGTGATGCTCAAATCATCGACAGCCTAATGGGTGAGAAGAAAGACAACTTCCTTCTACACTACAACTTCCCTCCATACTGTGTAGGTGAAACTGGTTTCGTTGGTTCTCCTAAGCGTCGTGAAATTGGTCACGGTAAGCTTGCTAAACGTGGTATCCAAGCAGTAATGCCTTCTGTTGAAGAATTCCCATACACAGTTCGTGTTGTATCGGAAATCACAGAATCTAACGGTTCTTCTTCAATGGCTTCTGTATGTGGTACATCTCTAGCGCTTATGGATGCTGGTGTTCCAATCAAAGCTTCTGTTGCGGGTATCGCAATGGGTCTTGTTAAAGAAGGCGACGATTTCGTTGTTCTTTCTGACATCCTTGGCGACGAAGATCACCTAGGTGACATGGACTTTAAAGTAGCAGGTACTAACGCTGGTATCACTGCACTTCAAATGGACATCAAGATTGAAGGTATCACTAAAGAGATCATGCAAATTGCACTTAACCAAGCGCAAGGTGCACGTAAGCACATCCTTTCTGTAATGGATGAAGCTATCTCTGGTGCTCGTGAAGATATCTCTGAATTTGCTCCACGTATCCACACAATGAAAATCAGCTCTGATAAGATCAAAGATGTTATCGGTAAAGGCGGCGCAGTTATCCGTGCTCTTTGTGAAGAAACGGGTACTACAATCGAAATCGAAGACGATGGCACAATCAAGATTGCTGCTACTGAAGGCGCAGCTGCTAAAGAAGCTATCCGTCGTATCGAAGAGATCACAGCTGAAGTTGAAGTTGGCCGCATTTACCAAGGTAAAGTTGCTCGTCTAGCTGACTTCGGTGCATTCGTTACTATTCTTCCAGGTAAAGATGGTCTAGTACACATCTCTCAAATTGCTGACAAGCGCGTTGAGAAAGTGTCTGACTACCTAACTGAAGGTCAAGAAGTTCCTGTTAAGGTTCTTGAAATTGACCGTCAAGGCCGTGTACGTCTAAGCATGAAAGAAGCAGTTGAAACGCCAGCTGAAGGCGAAGCACCTGCTGCTGAGTAATTCTCAGTGTGTCGATGGTGATATCGCTTTTTAGTGATTTCTAACCTATCGTCAACAAAGCATGTTATAAAGGGGAGCATATCGCTCCCCTTTTTTATTGCGGTCATAACAGGAGTAATTATTTGTGAAATGGTTTCAAACCGCGAGTATGTGTTTACTGCTTGTACTAACAGGTTGTGCGACAACATCAGATAACACCTCACGTTGGGTTTATCCACCGATGGCTGTGCCACTGCAACCAAGCGTTCAGCAAGAAGTTCAAATTGCACGTCTTAGTCAGTTATTACAGCGCCCAGATTTGAACGATGAAGTTCGAGCTAAGATGCTGTTTGAACGTGGTAACTACTACGACAGTGTTGGCCTGCGTGATCTCGCGCGCCTTGACTTCAACCAATCTCTTTCATTGAACCCTGCTCAACCTGATATCTTCAATCTTTTGGGTGTTTACTTTACGCAGGTAGGGGAGTTTGATGCGGCTTATGAATCTTTTGATTCTACGTTAGAGCTTGATCCTGCAAACTCTTACGCAGAAAGAAACCGCTCTATCGCGCTTTATTATGGCGAGCGTTACGACTTAGCCAATGAAGAGATGATGAAGCACTATGCCGATGATCCTAGCGATCCGTTTCGCGCTCTTTGGTTGTACATCATTCAGCATGAGCTAACGCCAGAACAAGCTAAGCTTGATTTACAAAAACGTTATGAGAGTCGTGATGAGCAGTGGGGCTGGGTATTAGTTGCGATTATGCTTGATGACATCACTGAAGAGCAGGCTTTCAAGGCGATCTTAACCGGTACTCGCGACAACACGCTACTTGCGCAGCGCCTAACAGAGACGTACTTCTACCTTGCTAAGCGTTACCACATGAATGGTGACTACGCGAATGCGATCTCTTTGTACAAGTTAGCGGTTTCTTTTAACGTGTATGAATACGTAGAACACCGTTACTCTTTCTTAGAGTTAAGCCGTATCTTCACCACGCTTAAAGCTGAGCACTTAGCACAAGTTAAGTTAACTGAGGCCGAAGAAGAAGCCAACGCTAAGTAAGCAACACATTTTGATTCCGAAAAGCCGCTGCCTGTCAGCGGTTTTTTTATGCTCCTTTTTTATGATCTTCATCTCGTTTTGATTGCTTTTTATTTAAACAATACTAAAATAGTTAGCCTTGCTAACTAAATGCTATTCTTTGATTAGGTGAGTATGCTGAACCAGAATTTAGAAAAGATTGAGCGCTTCGCCTCTAAGATATGGCGCACTCAGGTAAATGAAGATCCTATCTGCCAATTGAGCTTCAATGAGTATGACTATTTGAAGGTCATACAAGCCTCTCCTGAACCGATCCGATTGACTGATCTGGCGATTGAAATGCAGGTGACCAAGCCTTCAGCAACCACTATGGTTCAAAGGCTAGAGAGAAAAGGTCTCGTTGAGCGTAAAGCTTCGCTCGAAGATGCGAGGTCTAAGTTGGTCGTATTGACCAGTAAAGCTGAAGTGGGTTTGGAAGAAGAAAGTAAGATCTATCAGGTAATGGCACAGATACTGGAAAGTCGTTTGTCTGAGCAAGAATCTCAGCAGCTAAACCTATTATTAAATAAAGCTTTGAAGTAACTAATTTAGATATTTAGTTAGCCTTGTTAACTAATTTTCGAGTCATATCTTGTTGATATGCGACTCACAAATGAAAGTAGAGTAAGAAATGAGTAACTCAATTAGTCGCCAGTTTTGGCGATACACAATCCCTACCGTGGCGGCCATGTTGGTTAATGGCCTGTACCAAGTGGTGGATGGCATCTTCATTGGCCGGTATGTGGGGGCTGATGGACTTGCAGGTATCAATGTCGCGTGGCCTGTGATTGGTTCGATTCTCGGTATTGGTATGTTGGTGGGTGTGGGTACAGGTGCGCTTGTCTCGATTCGCCAAGGTGAAAAAGATACTCAAGACGCTAAGCAGATCTTAGCAACGGGCTTAACCTTGTTGTTAGCGATAACGCCTATTGTCTCTGCATTGCTGTTCTTGTTTGCTGATAACTTCTTGCTTTGGCAGGGCGCTGAAGGGCGAGTGTATGAACTTGGTCTGCAGTACTTACACATTCTGATTGGTGCCAGTGTCTTCACGCTAGGTTCGATCGCGATGCCGTTTCTACTGCGTAACGATGACAGTCCGAACTTAGCGACGATACTGATGATCGTTGGTGCGGTGATTAATATCGTGCTCGATTACCTGTTTATCGCTCTCTATGGCTGGGAGTTGATGGGTGCAGCATTAGCAACAGCGATTGCCCAGTTTGTAGTAACGGCTCTCGGCTTGGCTTACTTCTTCTCGCGTCGAGCAAACCTACGTTTACGTTGGAATGAGTTGAGATTGAAGCTGGATGTGATTCCACAAATCTTCGCCATTGGTACATCAAGCTTCTTTATGTACGCTTATGGTTCGATGATGGTGGCGCTGCACAATGCGTTGTTCTCTCAATATGGCGACCAGTTGATGATTGGCGCGTACGCGATTTTGGGCTACATCGTGACGGTGTACTACCTCACGGCTGAAGGTATCGCCAATGGCATGCAACCATTAGTGAGCTACAACCATGGTGCGCGTAACCAAGCGAACATCCGTAAGTTACTTAAGATAGCGATGATGAGTTCGGTATTGATTGGTGTGGCGTTCGTGCTGCTTCTGAACGCGTTCCCACGTGAGTTTGTGTCAGTATTTAACTCAGACGAACCTCAGCTGGTTGAGTACACCGTGTTGGGTATTCGACTTCACATGTTTGCACTGGCGCTGGATGGCTTCTTGGTAGTAGCAGGTGCTTACTATCAGGCAGTGAACAAGGGCAGCAAGGCGATGTTTGTGACGATAGGCAATATGCTGATCCAGTTACCTTTCTTGTACATTATGCCTAAGTTGTATGGTGTACCGGGGATCTGGATTGCGTACCCACTGTCTAACATCGCGCTAAGTGTTGTGGTGATGGTGATGCTCTACAAAGACTTAAAGAAGCTCGATGCCTCACCGATGGAAACCGCGGCGGCATAGGTTGTGTTTCTTAAGTTGAATTAAAAAGGTCTAGCGAATGCTAGACCTTTTTTGTATCTGTTTCTGGTTAGTTCAATGCGAGGAACTAGATGTTCTTAACGTCTAAACCTGCAAGTTGGTGCCAGTAACCGTTGCATTGACGGCTTTCAATCTTCATCGGTTGTTGACCTTGCTCATTGGCTCTGAAGTTATTGATTTCAGAGAAGGTATCGATACCGAGTGGGCTTAAACGAACCACATCAACCAGGTCGTGCATATTTGGCAAATCATTGACTAAGTTGTAGCAGTAGCCTGATTGCGTCTGGATACCATTAAGGTTGAATACTGATTGGCCTTCTTGGCTTTCTACTTGTAGACCGGTTGGGTACTTGATACAGCAGGTTTCGCAATCGTCTTTAGCTTTGTTTTCAGCGCGAGCGGTAAAGCAGCGTGCCGAGTAAGCAAGCGGCAGGTAGCCGTGGCTAAACACTTCAACTTCGAACTTGTTACGAATATTTAGCTCTTCACACTGGGTCATCACGTTGCTTAGCCATTCGCGAGAAAGCTCAACCGGCATACACCAACGCGTCATACCTTGTTTCAAGAACAGGTTCAGCGTGCGTGCGTTGTAGGTGTTTACTGCAGGGCCAACCACGAAAGGTACTTTGCTTTCGCTGGCTAGTTGAATTGCAGATACATCATTAGCTTCGATAGCAAAGTCACCGTTATCAATGTACTTCTTCATGATGTTGACTTCGCTTGGCGCTTCGAGCAATGCCATGGTCGAGAGGACAACTTGCTTACCTGAAGTAGACAGCTCTTTAGCAATGTCCATCCAGTGTTTCGCTTTCATCTCACGACGCTTTGAACACACGGCTTCACCTAGGTAGATGATGTCGGCAGAGCTTGATTTCGCTTGCTCATAGAAGCTTTCAACGTCTTGTTTTGGCCAAAAATAAAGTAGAGGGCCTAATGCGTATTTCATTGAGTTCTCCATTTGGCTCTATTGCCATTTACGGTGATAAGCGCCAAGCGTGGTTTGTGTACCTTCAGATACATTCGCCAGTGTCGCATTCCAAGCTTGTTCCACTTGGTATTGTTCTGGGTTCGCTAAGTAGCGATCGATAGCTGCGCGCCAAGTGCGAGTGACTTGTTCAACATAAGCAGGGCTACGCTGGCGACCTTCAATCTTCACTGAGGCAACGTTTGCCGCGAAAAGCTCAGGCAACATGGATAGCGTGTTGAGGCTGGTTGGCTCTTCAAGTGCGTGATAGCGCTTACGTTCACCATCGATCTCGGCTTCAAAGCGGCCTTTACACAGCGTTGGGTAACCTGCGTTTTCACCTGCTTCGTACTTATCAATAAGGATTTCGTTCAAGCGAGATTCGAGGCCAGTTTCTGTTTCTTGCCAGCGAACGTATTTTGCCGGAGAACAAGCACCAACAGTATTTGGTGATTCGCCTGTCATGTATGAAGAGAGGTAGCAACGGCCTTCTGCCATGATACACAAGCTACCAAAAGCGAATACTTCAAGGTCAACGTCAGAAGTGATGTTACGAGAAAGCTGTTTGACCTGATGAATCGACAACACACGCGGCAGTACGACACGCTTAACGTTGAAGTTTTTATGGTAGAAGTCGATAGCCGCCGCATTGGTCGCAGATGCTTGCACTGACAGGTGCAGTTCGAGATCTGGATACTTATTTGCTGCGTACTCAAGCACCGCGATGTCTGCGATGATCAGCGCATCAACACCCAGAGCTGCGGCGTTGTCTACGGCATTGGTCCAACGGTCGAAGCCATTTGGGTGAGCAAACGTATTTAGGGCAACATGAATTTTCTTGTTGTGGTCATGCACATACTGCACAGCACGATCGAGCTTTTTACCCGCAAAGTTTAGGCCTGCAAAGTGTCGGGCATTGGTATCGTCTTTGAATCCGATATAGACAGCATCCGCACCACAATCAATAGCGGTTTTCAAAGCAGGTAAGTTACCCGCTGGGCATAAGAGTTCCATTTGCTCACTACCAGTAGAATTAAGTTGATGCGAGCATTTTATGAAGAATTGTGAATGACGGAATTGATGTAAGGCAGGTTTAGATGGATAAATCTGCTTTTACTCCGTTTGAGGTACTGACGAATCGTGGTTTTGTGTATTGGTTTCGCTTAGGCGGTAAGGTATTTGAGTCGTTTAATTAGTTCTTATGACGGCGGTTTTGGGCAAACAACTCTTCGACATCTTGTTTTGGTTGCGGACGATAGAAGTGGAAGCCTTGAATCGAACTACAGTTGAGGTTAGACAGCAAAGTCGCTTGTTCACTGGTTTCGACACCTTCTGCAACCACGGTCAAATCGAGAGATTTACCTAGGTTGATGATGTTTTCAATTACGGTGATTTGCTTTGGTAGGGTATCGATATCAGAGATGAAAGCACGGTCTATCTTAAGCTCATCAATTGGGAAGCGAGCAAGGTAAGACAGTGAAGAGTAACCGGTACCAAAATCATCAATGGAGAGAGCAAAGCCAAGTTTCTTGATGGCGTTAAGCATTTGAAGTGTGTGTTCACTATCACTCATTACCGCGCTTTCCGTTAGCTCAAACGTAATCGCACTTGGGTCAAGCTCGGTCGAACACAGCAATTTTTCCATATAATCAATCAGCTTTGGATTACCAAACTGTTCTGGAGATAGGTTGATCGCGACACGACCTGGAAGGATACCTTGCATCTTCCAGCGCTTAACCGTAGCAAATACTTCACGCATTACCACTCGGCCAAGTTGTTCGATAAGACCAGCTCGCTCCGCTACAGGAATGAACGCAGCAGGACTGATATAACCTTCGACAGGATGCTTCCAACGTACCAGAGCTTCAGCGCCGTTGATAGTGAAGTCACGCGCATTGACCTTAGGTTGATACCAAACCTCAAGTCCATTCTGTTGCAGCGCTTTTTGTAGCTCTATCTCAAGCCACAGTCGCATGCGCGCTTCTTTGTTCATCTGTTCGTTGAACTTGATCAGGCGGTTGCGCCCACGATCTTTCGCTTCATACATTGCTGTGTCTGCATTTTGCAGCAAGATGCGAGCATCAGTACCATCTTGAGGAAAGCTCACGCTACCAATTGAGCAGGCTAAGCGTTTGCTAAAGTGGTGAAGATCGAAGGGTTGGTTGATCAGGGATATGATCTTTTCAGCGAGCATTTCAGGTGTTCGCTGATGTTCAGGTTCTGGCAAGATAATACCAAACTCATCCCCGCCTAAATGCCCAATCACGGCCTTACGAGGCAGTAGGCGTTTAAGGCGCGAAGCGACCTCTTTTATCACCTTGTCACCGATATGATGACCAAGTGAGTCATTGATATTCTTAAAGTTATCAATGTCTAAGTAGAGCATCACCACCGGCGTATCGTTGTGAATGAACTGCTCAAGACGCTTAGTAAACCCAACTCGGTTGTAGAGCTTAGTCAGTGCGTCGATGTAGGCATCTTCACTGTTTGCCGGTGTATATTGTTTTGCGGTTTCTTGTGCGTCTTGGATAAGCACCAACTGAGTATTACTTCCAAGAACAGTGGTGGAGTCGATGTTGAGCTGAACCTTACGTTCAAAGCCGCATCGGGCACCCGTTAAGCAAACCAAACCAGACTCAGAAATAATAGAGCTGAGGTTATTATTAAAGACTGTTTTGGTTTGTTCATCGATAAATAGGCGTCCCAACTCTTCACCAATTAACTCTGTGGTTGAGTTAAAGCCAAGCAAGCGCGCTGCTGCTGGGTTAGATGACAAGATGTAGTCACTTTCAACGAGCAGTAATCCGTCTGGGAGTAGTTGAGATAGCTTGTGGAATTTGGCTTCGGATTCTTCTAAAGAACGGACAAGTACTTGGTTTTCTGATGTGTCGAAGGCGTGAAAGACGATGTAGTCGGTTTTGTTGCCGTTGGTAAGCGGAGATAGGCTGAAATGAAGGCTGGTATCGAGGTCAGTTTCGTTGAGGGTGACTTCGGCCTCAATCGTTTCGCCACTGAATGCACGCTCATAGTAAGGCTTGAGATGTTGGTAGAATTGTTCGCCCAATGTTTGGCGGTCATTCATGCCTGCAAGCTCTGTTTGACTCAAACCAGCAATATCGCAGTAACGCTCATTCACCATAAAATAGTTATGTTGGGCATCAAGTACTGCAAAAAAGAACGGACTATTTGCAGTTAGCTGGGTAAACCAATGTTGTAGTTGCTGGGGAGGCATCAAAGTACTACCAATTCTCCAAGAGCTTGAATATTCACTATCGATAAATATTTATTACTTTTTGTGTGGCTATCGATATTTACCTGTGAGTGCAGCGATCCGCTGTAATTCTCATGACCTGAGTTACTATAACTGTGATTTTCAGGATATTAAAGGTCGAGTATCAAACAGAAGTTAATTTGATACATAACAGTAACTGAGATCTCAACATCATCTAAGATGCATTCCATATTATTGACAAAGTTACGGATAAGTCACGTGATAAACAAGATTCGCACTCAACTAGTTCAAAATGCCGCATCAATTTTGCGATCTCCAGTCCAGTTATTGCCTAAAACAGTACAAAAAAGAGCCTTGTTGGAGGCGCTTAAGAATGTATTCAAGGAAGCTTTAGAGGACGGTGACTTTGAGTTTTTAGAAGACAAATGGCTGAAAGTCTCAATAAAAGACATGGGGTTAAGTTGGTGTATTAGCTACAAAAATGAGCAACTGGTTGTAGCTGATAAAGAGGTGGCTGAAGATGTAAGCTTTAGCGGCAATCTTAACGATCTTGTGTTAATTGCGGGGCGTAAAGAAGACCCAGATACGCTTTTCTTCCAACGTAGACTGTCTATTGAAGGCGATACCGAGCTCGGTTTAGAAGTTAAAAACTTGATGGATAGCGTAGATTTGGACTTATTGCCGACTCCTATGAAAACTTTGTTAAATCAATTAGCTGATTTTGTGCAGAAGGGAGTACAATCCCCAGATACACAAAGTGAGGTAATGAATGCTTATTCGAACTGAAGCACCGGCAGATATACTTGTCATTGATCGTTTATTGAAATCTGTTTTTGAAACAGATGTAGAAGCTAACTTGGTTATGAGCTTACGTGAGAATAGCCATTTAACGCTATCGTTGGTGGCTTGTTCTGATGAAGGCGAGGTGGTTGGTCACCTGATGTTTAGCCCTATCACTCTTGATGGCGACGATCATAACTGGCAAGGGCTTGCGCCTCTCGCTGTGAAAGAAGAGTTCCGCAACCAAGGTATTGCCAAATCTCTAGTTGAAGATGCGTTTTCCACTTTGGTTGATTTTGGTTACCCAGCTTGCGTTGTGCTTGGTGATCCTGCTTATTACAGCCGCTTTGGTTTCAAGGCTGCGAGCGAGTTTGGTCTGCGTTGTGTTTGGGATGTGCCTGAAGGCGCTTTCCAAGCGATTGAGTTGGTAGACGGTGCGTTTGCTGGACATGCTGGTGAGATAGCTTACAGCCCAGAGTTCAACGACTTATAAGCTGATTTATCACGCAATAAGATACAAACTGTTTTAGTCTAAATAAAGGAGCTTGATGCTCCTTTATTTTTTGTTAGTATCAGTCCAGTTCTAATAAGCGCTCTTTCAATAGAGGCAGCTTTCACAAAACTAGTTCTAACAAACTTCTGGTTTCAATAAACTTTGGCTCCAATAAACTTAAGGTTACTACCGCTAGATATGTCACAAACACACGCGCAATACCTACAAGAGATGGGCATTAGCCAATGGGAACTAAGTCACCCAGAGCGTTTAGCAGGTTATGAATCTGAATTGACTCCGCTCTCGAACGATTGCAAGTTGCTGTTGGTTTCGCCTGAAAAACCTCAGGAAGATCTCGCTGTGATGTTTGAGCGAGTACTCAAAAGTATCAAGCTCGACTTATCTCAGGCTTTACACCTTCAACCGAAACACTTGTTTACTGTGGATTTAGGTTCGGTTGAGTGGGTATGGTTTGCTGGTTGCGAGTCGCCTCAAGAGCTGAAGGTTAAAACACTTCAATCGCCATTACTGTCTGACATTAACGGTAACAACCAACACCGCCGCGACTTATGGCAACAAATTTGTGCTTATGACTAATCAATTTTTACCGACTTCACAACAACACCTAGATGCCATTTGGAAGATAGAGCAGGCCGCGCATTCTCACCCTTGGTCTGAAACCATGATCCGAGATCTTGATAGCCGAGGCGCTTGTCATCATGTGCTTGAAGTCGATGGGCAAGTGGTCGGATACTTCTTCGCGCAAAACATCGTTGGTGAAGTCACGCTACTTAATATTGCGGTAGACCCAAGCCAGCAGGGCAAAGGGTATGGAAAAGCGTTAACGGAACATTTTCTTGATATGTGCGAACAAGCTGACGCGGAAAGCGCTTGGCTAGAAGTTCGCGAAAGTAATGTGAACGCGTTTAATCTTTACGAAAAGGCCGGTTTCAATGAAGTTGATCGCCGTCGTAACTATTATCCAACCAAGCAAGGCAACGAAGACGCCATCATTATGAGCTATCTTTTTATGTCTTTTAGCTAGTCATACTGTAGCTTTTGGCTAAGCAGAGAGTACGCGAAAAATAGGGTGTAAACTGACCCTTTAGAAAGTGACACGCTTTCTGTATAATCCGCACACAGAATTCAAGGGCAAGTATCATCTACTTGCCCTTTTTACGCTTTAGATCAGCAAAGGGCGACTATGTCTTTCCAACAAGAAGTGAGCAAACGTAGAACGTTTGCGATTATCTCTCACCCGGATGCGGGTAAAACCACGATTACTGAAAAAGTTCTTTTATTCGGAAACGCGATTCAAAAAGCGGGTACCGTAAAAGGCCGTGGCTCTAACCAGCACGCTAAATCTGACTGGATGGAGATGGAAAAAGAACGTGGTATCTCGGTAACTACGTCGGTAATGCAATTCCCATACAATGATTGCCTAGTAAATCTACTAGATACTCCAGGACACGAAGATTTCTCGGAAGATACGTACCGTACGCTAACAGCGGTTGACTCTTGTTTGATGGTTATCGATGCTGCGAAAGGTGTCGAGGATCGTACTCGTAAACTAATGGAAGTAACGCGTCTACGTGATACGCCAATCGTAACGTTTATGAACAAACTTGACCGTGACGTTCGTGACCCAATGGAAGTGCTTGATGAAGTAGAGAGCGAGCTAGGTATGGCTTGTGCTCCTATCTCATGGCCAATTGGTTGTGGTAAAGAGTTTAAAGGTGTTTACCACATTCACCGTGATGAAACGATCTTGTATGAATCTGGCCACGGCCATGAGATCCAAGAAGTTCGCATCATCAAAGGTCTAGATAACCCTGAGCTAGATGAAGCGGTAGGTGCTGATCTTGCGGAAAGCGTACGTGAAGAGCTAGAGCTTGTTATCGGTGCTTGTCCTGAGTTTGATCACGAACTGTTCCTTGCGGGTGAACTAACGCCGGTTTACTTCGGTACTGCATTAGGTAACTTTGGTGTTGACCACATGCTTGATGGTCTAACGAAATGGGCTCCAGCACCTCAAACGCGTCAAGCGAACGAGCGTGATGTTGAAGCGATCGAAGAGAAGTTCTCTGGTTTCGTATTTAAGATCCAAGCAAACATGGACCCTAAACACCGTGACCGTATCGCATTCATGCGTATCGTTTCGGGTACTTACAACCAAGGTATGAAGATGAACCATGTTCGTACTGGTAAGAGTGTAAGTATCTCTGATGCGGTAACCTTCATGGCGGGTGACCGTGCGCGTGCTGAGAAAGCATACGCAGGTGATATTATCGGTCTACATAACCACGGCACTATCCAGATTGGTGATACCTTTACTCAAGGTGAGAGCCTGAAGTTCGCTGGTATTCCTAACTTCGCACCTGAGCTATTCCGTCGTATTCGTCTGCGCGATCCACTTAAGCAGAAGCAACTTCTAAAAGGCTTAGTTCAGCTTTCAGAAGAGGGCGCAGTACAAGTATTCCGTCCTATGCAAAACAACGACCTGATCGTTGGTGCGGTTGGTGTGCTTCAGTTCGACGTGGTTGTAGCGCGTTTGAAAGCGGAATACAACGTAGAAGCTATCTACGAAGGTGTTAACGTTGCAACAGCTCGTTGGGTTGAATGTGATGACGCTAAGAAACTAGAAGAATTCAAACGTAAGAACCAATCTAACCTAGCGCTAGATGGCGGTGACAACCTGTCTTACATCGCACCAACTATGGTGAACTTGAACCTAGCTTCTGAGCGTTTCCCTGCAGTTCAGTTCCGAGCGACGCGCGAGCACTAATAACTCCGCGCTCTATTCGAGTTAAACAAAAACGTCTATTGTTCTGCAATAGGCGTTTTTTAATGCGTTTTATTTGAGGTTTAAAGGCTGAGGTTAGAGGCAGTTATGTTGGGTTGGATAAAAGCTTGGGTTAGGAAATACGATAAGTGGTGTGAAGAGCTTGGCTTAACGCTTGAGAATAAGCGTAGCTGTGTGCCTCATCACCGTGATCCTCAAGGGAAACAAACAGAGAGTAGGGAAGATGACACAGCAAATAAGTGACTTTCCGCTGTTTGATACTCATTGCCATGCGGATTTTGAGGCGTTTGAGCAAGGCTTTACACCTGAACAAAGTATTGATGGCTATCTTAAAGAAGCAAAGCAAGCCCAAGTTGAGAAGCTGCTGATTCCTTCTATTGGTAAAAGTAACTGGAAAAAAGTCGACAAAATCGCTCAATCTCACTCCAATGTTTACTATGCGTTAGGCTTCCATCCTTACTTTTTAGATCAGGCCAATGACGAGCAATTTTCGGAACTTCGCCAATTACTCTCTTCAAAAAACAGCCAATGTGTCGCGATAGGTGAGTGCGGGCTCGACTTTTTTGTGGACGTTGAACGAGAGAAACAAGAGCGCTTTTTCATCCAACAAATGGAGCTTGCGAAGGAGTTTGACCTGCCTTTAATCATCCATGAGAGGAAGTCTTACAACCGACTTATCGAGCTAATAAAGCAGTATAAGTTCACCTTAGGTGGTGTGATTCACGGTTTTTCTGGGAGTGAACAGCAAGCTTTAGCGTGGATCAAGCTCGGTTTCTATATTGGCGTCGGTGGAACGATAACTTACCCAAGAGCGCAAAAAACACGCACAGCCATCGCAAAATTGCCCCTTGAATGCTTGGTATTGGAAACGGATGCTCCGGACATGCCCATGTATGGAAACCAAGGAAATGTTAATCATTCCAAACATTTAGTTACGATCTTAAATGAACTTTTTTTGCTTAGAAAAGAGCCAAAGCAATCGATTGCAGCGCAAATTTGGCAAAATAGCCATCGCTCATTCGGTATATGTGAATAAAATCGAAGGTTTTTGTTTATCGTTTGCGTAAATTGCACTGAGCTTGTGATTTGGCTCACATTTGTGTGTGAATGGTACATGAATCTTCTACGAAAGTGTGAGGACGGCATTACTTTATTAGTGGTCGCATGAGTATAATTGCCTCCGCTTTATAGCCCCATTTTGTAACACGCCAATAAATAACTAATAAGGAAGTCATAAACTATGAGCCTGTTTATGAGCCTAGTCGGAATGGTTGCACTGATCGCAATCGCAGTACTACTATCTGACAACCGCAAAGCTATTAATCTAAGAACAGTGGGTGGCGCTTTCGCTATCCAATTCGCACTTGGTGCATTCGTACTTTACATCCCTTGGGGTCGTGATCTACTTGCAGGTTTCTCTGCTGGTGTAGCAAACGTGATCGACTACGGTAAAGACGGTACTGGTTTCCTATTCGGCAGCCTAGTTAACTTCTCAGTTGACGGTATCGGTTTCATCTTTGCTTTCCAAGTACTACCAACTCTGATTTTCTTCTCTGCACTTATCTCTGTACTTTACTACATTGGTGTTATGCAAATTGTAATCAAAGTTCTTGGTGGTGGTCTTCAGAAAGCTCTAGGTACTTCTCGCGCCGAGTCTATGTCTGCAGCAGCAAACATTTTCGTTGGTCAAACTGAAGCACCTCTAGTTGTTCGTCCATTTGTTCCTAAAATGACTAACTCTGAACTATTCGCAGTAATGTGTGGTGGTTTGGCTTCTGTAGCTGGTGGTGTACTAGCAGGTTACGCATCTATGGGTGTACCTCTAGAGTACCTAGTTGCAGCGTCATTCATGGCAGCACCTGGTGGTCTACTATTCGCTAAAATCATCAAGCCTGAAACAGATACGCCAGATGACAACATCGCTGACGAAATGGACGGTGGCGATGACAAACCAGCTAACGTTATCGACGCAGCAGCAGGTGGCGCATCAGTTGGTCTACAACTAGCACTTAACGTTGGTGCAATGCTACTAGCATTCATCGGTCTAATTGCTCTAATCAACGGTATCCTAGGTGGCATCGGTGGTTGGTTCGGTATGGAAAACCTAACTCTAGAACTTCTTCTAGGTTGGATCTTCGCACCGCTAGCATTCATCATTGGTGTTCCATGGGAAGAAGCAACTATCGCTGGTTCTTTCATTGGTCAGAAGACAGTTGTTAACGAATTCGTTGCATACCTAAACTTCGTACCATACGTTGGTGAAAACGCTCAAGTTGTTGCAGCAACTGGTCAAGTGATGTCTGAGAAGACTCAAGCTATCATCGCATTCGCACTATGTGGTTTCGCAAACCTTTCTTCAATTGCGATTCTTCTAGGTGGTCTAGGTGGTATTGCACCAAGCCGTCGCCACGACATCGCACGTATGGGTGTTAAAGCGGTAATTGCTGGTACTCTATCTAACCTGATGGCAGCAACAATTGCTGGCTTCTTCCTGTCTTTCTAATTAGTTAGATATCGATATATAGACGCCATAATAATATCGCCCCGTAGCAAGAAATTGCTGCGGGGCTTTTTTGTTTTTAGGCCTGCCGTTTTTAGTATATGCACGCGCTTATGCTTAGATTCGATGTAGGGTCTAGAATGTTTTTTTGAGATACAAACCGTTTGCGTTCTAAGGAGCACTACAATTTATTGATGGATACCTATAATGTATAAGCTAAAGGGATAGGGTGTCTCTGTTGGCAAGAAAGTAACCTCGAAATCAACTCGAACGTTATTCTTCTGGGATTAAGCCAAAATTAGCGATACGCTATAGATGTTAGACACAACATGACTGATTTGTTGTGCCATAGACCAAACTGGTACTGTGCGGTGACAAGGATTGCAATTGGTAGCGAAAGTTATCAAGTCTTCAGGGAACCAAGTCCGTTCATTTGTGGCTACTGAGCATTACTAAAATATCCATCTATACTGGATGGAGGGCGAAGTAGTTAACTATTTGAATATATTGATCGGAGATAGAAATGAGCGATTTAAAAGCAGCAGCTCTACGTGCACTTAAACTTATGGACCTAACTACGCTAAATGACGATGACACTACAGAAAAAGTAGTGGCGCTTTGTCATGACGCGAAGACTGCAGTAGGCAACACCGCTGCAATCTGTATTTACCCTCGCTTTATCCCAGCAGCTAAGAAAGCGTTGCGTGAGCAAGGTACTCCAGAAGTACGCATTGCGACTGTAACTAACTTCCCTCATGGTAATGACGACATCGAAATTGCTGTTGCAGAAACAAAAGCAGCGGTAGCGTACGGCGCAGACGAAGTTGACGTAGTATTCCCATACCGTGCTCTTATTGCTGGCAACGAAGAAGTTGGCTTTGAGCTAGTTAAACAGTGTAAAGCAGCTTGTGGTGACATCACGCTTAAAGTGATCATCGAAACAGGTGAATTGAAAGAAGAAGCACTGATCAAGAAAGCTTCTCAAATCTGTATCGAAGCAGGTGCAGACTTCATCAAAACTTCAACAGGTAAAGTGCCAGTAAACGCGACTCCAGAGTACGCGCGCATGATGCTTGAAGTTATTCGTGACATGGGCGTTGCTAAAACAGTTGGTTTCAAACCAGCTGGTGGCGTACGTACTGCTGAAGATGCAGCACTATACCTAGCAATGGCTGATGAGCTATTAGGCGCTGAGTGGGCAGACAACATGCACTACCGTTTTGGTGCTTCAAGCCTACTAACTAACCTTCTTAATACATTAGAAGTGACAGACCAAACTGCTGATCCAGCAGCATACTAATATCCCAATCGGGTGTAACAAGATTTAGTCTGTTTGGTGGAGTGGCGTTAAGCCACTCCATATTACCTCTTTCCCCTACAAACCATACTCACTAGAGTTTGGGAGGCACTAATGTATCTACCTCAAGAAATTATTCGCAGAAAACGTGACGGTGAAGTCCTAACGGCTGAAGAAATTAACTTCTTCATTCAAGGTGTGGCTAAAAACACGGTTTCTGAAGGCCAAATTGCAGCATTCGCAATGGCTATCTTCTTTAACGAAATGACAATGCCAGAGCGTATCGCACTAACGTGTGCAATGCGTGACTCAGGCATGGTGATTGACTGGAGCCACATGAACTTTGATGGCCCAATCGTTGATAAACACTCTACTGGTGGTGTTGGTGACGTAACTTCTCTGATGCTTGGCCCTATGGTGGCAGCATGTGGCGGTTTCGTTCCAATGATCTCTGGTCGTGGTTTAGGCCACACTGGCGGTACGCTAGACAAGCTTGAATCTATCCCTGGCTACAACATTACACCAACCAATGATGTGTTTGGTGCAGTAACGAAAGATGCTGGTGTAGCGATCATCGGTCAAACAGGCGATCTAGCACCTGCTGATAAGCGTGTTTACGCGACTCGCGATATCACAGCAACAGTTGATAACATCTCGCTAATCACGGCTTCAATCCTATCTAAGAAGCTGGCCGCTGGCCTTGATTCTCTAGTGATGGATGTAAAAGTAGGTTCAGGCGCATTCATGCCGACTTACGAAGCATCTGAAGAGCTAGCGAAATCTATCGTTGCAGTAGCAAACGGTGCGGGTACGAAAACAACAGCAATCCTAACGGACATGAACCAAGTACTGGCTTCTTCAGCGGGTAACGCAGTAGAAGTTCGTGAAGCGGTTCAATTCTTAACAGGCGAATACCGTAATCCACGCTTGTTAGAGATCACTCTAGCATCGTGTGCTGAAATGTTGGTGCTGGGTAACCTAGCTAAAGATTCAGACGAAGCGCGCGAAAAACTGATGGCAGTACTGGATAACGGTAAAGCAGCAGAGTGCTTCGGTAAGATGGTAGCGGGTCTTGGTGGTCCAGCTGATTTCGTAACGAACTACGATAACTACCTAGAAAAAGCAGACATTATTAAGCCAGTGTACGCGCTAGAAAGCGGTGTGGTATCAGCAATGGATACTCGTGCAATTGGTATGGCTGTGGTTGGTATGGGCGGTGGTCGTCGCGTAGCAACTGACAGCATTGATTACGCAGTCGGTTTTGATCACTTCATTCGCCTAGGTGAAGTAGCAAGTGAAGATAAGCCATTAGCAATGATTCATGCTCGCAACGAACAACAGTGGCAAGAAGCTGCAACAGCATTACAAAATGCAATCACTGTGGGCGGAGAATATACAGCAACGCCAGACGTTTACCGTCAGATTCGTTCTGAAGACGTGTAAATAACAGATATCGGTATGCCTCGCGTATACCGATAAACAGAGTTCTGGTGCAAAGAGCAATAAGTTGGTGAAGAAAATGAAAAGAGCATTTATTTTAGTTTTAGATTCATTCGGTATCGGTGAAACAGCGGATGCGGACAAATTTGGTGATGTAGGTTCTGACACTATGGGCCACATCGCAGATCATTGTGACCAAGGTCTTGCAGACAATGCAGATCGTAAAGGTTCACTGACGTTGCCAAACCTGTCTAAGCTAGGTCTAGCGATGGCTCATAAAGAGTCTACAGGTCGTTTTGCTCCTGGTATGGATGCAGACGCTGAGATCATTGGCGCTTACGGTCACGCTGCTGAGCTGTCTTCTGGTAAAGACACGCCATCAGGTCACTGGGAAATCGCAGGTGTTCCTGTACTGTTTGACTGGGGCTACTTCACCGACAAAGAGAACAGCTTTCCAAAAGAACTGACTGACCGCATTCTTGAGCGTGCAGGCCTGTCTGGTTTCTTAGGTAACTGCCACTCATCTGGCACGGAAATCCTAGATAACCTAGGTGAAGAGCACATGAAGACTGGCCTGCCTATCTTCTATACTTCTGCAGACTCTGTTTTCCAGATCGCTTGTCACGAAGAGACATTCGGCCTACAAAACCTGTTAGACCTTTGTCAGATTGCTCGTGAAGAGCTAGAAGACTACAACATTGGTCGTGTTATCGCTCGTCCGTTCATTGGCCCGGGCAAAGGTCAATTCGAACGTACTGGTAACCGTCGTGACCTTTCTGTTGAGCCACCTGCAGCTACCATTCTTCAGAAGTTGGTTGATGAGAAGGGCGGTAACGTTCACTCAATCGGTAAGATCTCTGATATCTACGCGGGTTGTGGCATCACTCAGAAAACCAAAGCAACAGGTATCCCTGCGCTATTTGAAGCAACCAAAGAAGCGATCAATGAAGCGGGCGACAACACTATCGTGTTCACTAACTTCGTTGATTTCGACTCAGCTTACGGCCACCGCCGTGATGTTGCTGGTTACGCAGCGGCACTTGAGTACTTCGATGGTCGCATCAATGAAATCATCGATATGATGAAAGAAGATGATGTGCTTATCCTAACGGCTGACCACGGTTGTGATCCTACATGGCCAGGTACAGACCATACTCGTGAGCACATCCCTGTGATTGTTTACGGTCAGAAGGTGCCAGCCGGTTCTTTAGGCCGTCGCGATACGTTCGCTGATATCGGTCAAAGCTTAGCGTCTTACTTTGGTACATCGCCAATGGGACACGGTACAAGCTTTCTATAATAGTTAACGAAGAGAGAGGGAAACCTCTCTCTTCTTTTTTTGTTTTGAGATTAAGGATATTTTCAATGGCTACTCCACATATTAATGCTGAAATGGGTGATTTCGCTGACGTAGTTTTAATGCCAGGCGACCCGCTACGTGCTAAATACATCGCTGAAACCTTCTTAGAAGAAGTGGTTCAAGTGTGCGACGTTCGCAACATGTTTGGTTACACCGGTACTTACAAAGGTCGTAAGGTTTCGGTAATGGGCCACGGTATGGGCATTCCATCTTGTTCTATTTACGCGACTGAGCTGATCAAAGACTTTGGTGTGAAGAAGATCATTCGTGTGGGCAGTTGTGGTGCAGTGAGCGAAGATATCAAAGTGCGTGATGTGGTGATCGGCATGGGCGCATGTACTGACTCTAAAGTGAACCGTATTCGTTTTAAAGATCATGACTTTGCGGCTATTGCGGATTACAAAATGTTGCGCGCGGCAGAAGATGCAGCCAAAGCTCGCGGTGTCGGCGTAAAAGTCGGTAACCTGTTCTCGGCTGAGCTGTTCTACACGCCAGATCCAGAGATGTTCGAAGTAATGGACAAATACGGCATTGTTGGCGTAGAGATGGAAGCAGCTGGCATTTATGGTGTATGTGCTGAATACGGCGCAAAAGCTCTAACGATTTGTACTGTTTCTGACCACATCAAGACTGGTGAGCAAACGACATCAGATGAACGTCAAACGACTTTCAACGACATGATGGTTATCGCACTAGACTCAGTGTTGCTTGGTGACCAAGAATAATATTGATTTGCCTTAGCTTGATAAGTTAACTGATAACAAAAAGCCCCGTTGCTACCTGAGCGTCGGGGCTTTTTATTGGATTGCGGTATTTATTCTGAGTCTAGTATTTATTGTCAGCCTAGTGTGTCTATGAGCTTACATTCTTCAACAGTAAGTTCTCACCAGACTTAGTCGGTCTTCTGCGAATCAGCATGATGAACAACACGCCACTCACAAACCCCATCAACACCATACCGATCATGTAGCGATCACTTTTACGGTAGTGGTGATCTGAAATCGCTGTCATCTTACCGGTTTCGAAGGTCACACGAATAAAGCCAATGATCGTATGTTCTGCAGAGTAAATAGGTTCGACTAATTGCTGTCTACCGATACTTGCGGTTGAAAGTGGCGTGTCTAAGCCAAGAACCTCACGTACAGAGAGCGCTTTTTCGCTCGAAGCCAGTCGAATACCCTCTGCATCATAGATGGTGGTATCGAACACCAGTCTGTCTTGAGATAGCTGGTTAGTCAGATCAAGTAATCGCTCTTGGTCTTGTTGCGTGATCATCTTGCTGGCTGAAAGTGATGCCTGAGAGATAAGCAGCTTGGTAAGAGTTTCCAACTGTTTTGCTTGGATCTTCTCGTTACCTTTACTGATCACGACCGTATTTTTAATCGTTACAACGAACATGGTAGCCAATAAAATGAGGGCTAGCATTCGTAAAGCGTTACGTATTGAGAACAATGATTCATTCATGTTTCACGAAGCCTGAAATAAACAAATGTTATGATTAAGACATATTGAGACTTGCGTTTTCAAATTGCAATAGGTTAACGTTTAGCATAGTTAATTAGGAATCATACACATGGACGCTCAGAAATATCTGCCGATAAAAAGGCATACGACATTATTAACTCGACTCCCCGAGACTCGTTTCGCTTCTCAACTCGCTAAATCCAAAGCCAATTGGATTGTGTTTGGTGAGTACCTATCTCCACAATCTTTCGATGACATCGACTTTTTCACTGGCACTTACAACACCATCCTCGATACGTGGAAGGTTGGGCATTATGAAGTGGCTTTGATGTCAGGCAACCTAACACCAGCACACGAAGAAATCCTCCAAGCGCTAAAGCTTGATTATGCTTGCCTTAGCGAGGTCCCAGACTTATCTAAGCCAGGTTTGATCGTGATGGATATGGATTCCACAGCGATTCAAATTGAATGTATCGATGAGATTGCCAAATTGGCTGGAGTGGGAGAGTTAGTCTCTGAAATCACCGAACGAGCAATGCAAGGCGAGCTCGACTTTGAACAGAGCCTACGCCAACGAGTAGGAGCACTGAAAGGTGCGGATGAGTCGATATTAGAGCAAGTGCGTCAGTCATTGCCATTCATGTCAGACTTGGTCGGACTGGTGAATACTCTGAACAAACTTGGTTGGAAAACGGCGATTGCATCAGGTGGTTTTACTTACTTCTCTGACTACCTGAAAGATACCCTTGATCTTGACCACGCTCAGTCAAACACGCTTGAGATCGTCAATGGTAAGTTGACGGGTGAAGTGTTAGGTGATGTTGTTTCGGCGCAGACCAAAGCGGATATCTTGGTAGAGTTGGCTGAAGAGTACGAATTGGAACTGCATAATACCGTTGCCGTTGGTGATGGTGCCAATGACTTGGTGATGATGGGCTCTGCAGGTTTAGGCATTGCCTACCACGCGAAACCAAAAGTAGAGCAGCAAGCTCAAACCGCTGTGCGTTACGCTGGTTTAGGCGGGGTGCTATGCATCTTGTCGGGTGTATTGGCTAAGCAACAGAAGATCAGCTGGCAAGCGAAACCTTAAGGCTTGCTTACTAGCTTCTACTAGCAGCAAACTATAATAGAACACGGATACAAAAAAAGCAGGCGATGAGCCTGCTTTTCTATTTTCAAATCCAGTAAATGGATGCTGACCTAACGAGTCAGTTCTAATCGAATCAACACTTCATCTGTGATGTCTTCAATCTCACCATAGCCAATAAAAGCGGTGATCTCGTTCTCTAGTTTCTTAGCTTGATGCATGCTGATGCGTGAAAGCTCTTCTAAATCCGATTGGAATAAACTTGTTAGCGGATTAAAGATAGGTGCCGTAGTGACTCGCAATACATACACATCACCCAAGTGCTGCGCCTTCTTAATGAATAAGATGCGCTCTTTTGCTGAGGCGAAATCTTTGACCAACTTGGTATGCACAGATTGGATCTTGTCACCAAACTTTACCGCAGCAATATACACGTCATGGTGTTTAGGCTCTGCGCCTTCGATTCTTTTCAGTGGTTCAGCCAGCAATGAGCTAGTGTGACCCTTAAAGATCGGCTCTAGTGAGAACTTTTGGTTGTGTCCAAGCTTAGCCAGTAACGTTAGGTGCTTATTCAGTGGGAAGTTCACACCAATGATCTTACAACGCAGCGTTGAGCTTGGCTTATCAATGAAGATGGGGTTACTGACCATCTTACTCAGCAATATATTGTGCAACGATTCGAGCAACGAATTGGTTGGCAGTATCTCTTTCTTCTTAATCAGTTTGCTTTGATTTTGATCGATAAGCCCGTTAAGGAAAGCGATGGTTCGCATTGTCTTGGCATTCTCAGCAATAACCAATTGGACGTTTCGGCCATTCGGGCTTACGCGAATTACATGATAAGGCACTGTGCTCAGTGGCAAGTTTTTATCATAGAGCTGTAGCTCATTGAAGTTGACCAATACTGGGTCATTAATCTTGAGTACCATTGGGTGTTCAAGGGTAATGCTGAGCCCACGCTTCGAAATGTCTAAGGTGTGTCCGTTCGCTGCTGCACCATCTTGTGAAGTCAGTTGTAACGGTGATTTAAACTGGTATCTCGGCTCTTTACGACGAGTCTGAGAATCAAAATAGATACTTTGAATGTTCCCAACCACAGTACGCGGGTGACGGAAGCGGTTCAATTCACTGCTTGGAATACGTGGCTTTTCACTCAGAAGATAATCAGCTGCACTTTCGTGATCGCCGATCTCTTGCAAGATTCCGCAATGCGTCAGTTGAGCTGAGCTTTGAGCTAGCGTATCCGAGTGTTTAGCTAATGCTTGTCGCTCGGTGTCTGACAGTTCGAAAACCGAGAACTTGAACGCCTTCCAACTTTTACGTTTGCCACCGATGTGCCAGAACAGCTGTCTTTGTTCACGAGAGGCTTCAGGCAGCATCATTGAATAGAACAAAGTCTTGTTTTGGTGTTCATGGGTAAACGAATAGATGACGTTACTGGTTCCCTTCACTCCTGGTTTCGCCAGCAGGTTCATACGTTGTTCGTTGAACAGGGTGCCCAGTGCTTGTTGATTTCGCTCGTCGTGCCAGTATTGCCACAACGGATGGTTGTTATCCGTAAGCAATGCAAGCTTGAGTTCGCTACCACTGAAGAACAAAGGTAGGTTACAGGTGTGCTTTAGATAGGTGTGCTCGATGCCTCGTGTGCGAGTTCGAATGATCCTATCTTGGTTCTCATGGCTGGTTTTCTTACTGGTGCTATTTAAGGACTCATCAAGCAAGCGAGCCACAATATTGGTGTCGCTTACCTTGATGGTTCTAAGAAATTTAACTGCGTTGTTCTCGTATGATTCATCAATACCCAGAACGCGAAATTCGACTGCTTGGTTAACGTCGTTTTCTTGGGACTTTTCGACAAGTTCTGTGAATTTAACGCTGATGATTTCACCAAGGTTATAGCGAAAGGCACTTGGTACTTTGAACTTTGCACCAGAAGGGGAGATATCAACTGTCACACCGTGTAGGCTTTGCCCTTTCGATGTGGTGATCTCAACCTGTGAGCTAATCTTGAGTCTGTTCTCTTGGCGCTTTAAGTCGTAACCTAGATTAATGGCTTCCGCTTCAAATGGGCTGTTAGCGCTTGTGATGTCGTGGCTATCTTGAGACGAAGTTTTAACAACACTGCGAAGGGGCTGAGTTCGCGGAGTCATTACTAACTCCCATGCGCCTTCTGTGTAACCTTTAAACTTTTTAGTACCACGTTGATACGCGTTTAACGCGATGTCATCGAGCCAGTGCTTACGACCGTCTAACGTGAACTGACGACATTCATTATCAATGCGCCCACGTAAATCAATGCTCTTTGTACACGGAGCCATGATACGATTCAGTTCCATTTTAACCAGCAGTTTTAGAGACGGAGATTCGCCTTCTGTCATTTGAGAAAGAAGGAATTCGAAATCTTCGGCGTGGTAGGCCGGGATAAGACGTTCTGCTACAGATAGAATTTCAGATTGCTGCATACTTTTCTTGTTAGAATGGACGGTGCATTTATGTTATCGACTAGTTTAAATCGATCTTTAAGTATTAGTGGTATGACTGCAACGTTTATTTTCACCCGTACGGTCAAATAAGTCACAAATTGACAACATCATTGTGTAACTGAGTAAATTATTGAGGTTTTATGGCTAAGGCAAAACGAGCTTATGTGTGTAATGACTGTGGTGCTGACTTTCCACGTTGGCAGGGGCAGTGCAACGCATGTGGTGCTTGGAACACGATTACAGAAGTTAGGTTAGCCGCTTCACCTCAAGTAGCGCGCAATGAAAGATTATCTGGTTATGCAGGTGCAGTAACAGAATCGAGCGTTCAGACATTATCTGAAATTAATCTGCAAGAAGTACCACGCTTTAGTAGTGGCTTCAAAGAGCTCGACCGCGTACTCGGTGGTGGTGTTGTCCCTGGTGCTGCGATCCTGATTGGTGGTAACCCAGGCGCGGGTAAATCAACACTATTATTGCAGACCATGTGTCAGCTCTCTTCTCAACTGCCGACTCTTTATGTAACAGGTGAAGAATCTTTACAGCAGGTTGCAATGCGTGCCTCTCGACTTGGATTACCAAAAGAGCACCTAAAGATGCTCTCTGAAACCAACGTAGATAAGATCTGTCAGGTTGCTGAAAAAGAACAGCCAAAGATCATGGTTATCGACTCCATCCAAGTTATGCACGTTGCTGATGTTCAGTCTTCACCGGGCAGTGTTGCTCAGGTTCGTGAATCGGCAACCGCATTAACGCGCTACGCAAAACAGAATAACGTTGCTGTGTTCTTAGTGGGACACGTAACTAAAGACGGCACCTTAGCCGGGCCAAAAGTGCTTGAGCACATTATTGACTGTTCTGTTCTATTGGATGGCGGAACCGATAGCCGTTTTAGAACACTGCGCAGCCACAAAAACCGTTTTGGTGCGGTCAATGAGCTTGGCGTGTTTGCTATGACAGGCCAAGGACTAAAAGAAGTCAGCAACCCATCGGCTATCTTCTTGTCTCGTGGTGAAGAAGAAACCTCGGGCAGTTCGGTGATGGTTGTGTGGGAAGGGACTCGTCCATTACTTGTTGAAATTCAAGCGCTGGTGGATTATTCCCAGCTGGCTAACCCGCGTCGTGTCGCTGTCGGCCTAGAGCAAAACAGGCTTTCGTTGTTATTAGCGGTGCTGCATAAACACGGCGGCTTACAAATGGCTGACCAAGATGTGTTTGTGAATGTCGTTGGTGGTGTTAAAGTAACCGAAACCAGTGCTGATCTTGCGTTGGTGATGGCTTTACTTTCAAGTTTCAGGGATCGCGCATTGCCAAAAGATGTGGTGGTATTTGGAGAAGTAGGCCTAGCGGGTGAGATTCGACCGGTACCGAGTGGGCAAGAGCGTCTGAATGAGGCATTTAAACACGGCTTTAAGAAAGCGATCGTACCGGCAGCAAACATGCCTAAAGGTGGCATTCCTGGAATGCAGATCCACGGCGTGAAAAAATTATCGGAAGCAATTAATGCTTTTGATGAGTTGTAATTGAGCTCACTTCAGCTACTCTATACAGCAGAAATTCAGTCTAACTTGGGCGCGATATTCGCTCTAAGTTAGCACTAAACTAAACAGTCACTTAGATTGTTTCCATAGATTGCCTTTTTCTATATGTTAGAAAAAGGCAAAGTTTTTTAGTCCCAAATGCATGCAAAGCTATCAGTCTTCACAGATTGTGATATACTCTGCGCGCATTTTATATCCTATTAACAGAGTAAGACAATGGCAGATTTATCGAAATACAGAAACATTGGTATTTTCGCGCACGTTGATGCGGGTAAAACAACTACCACTGAGCGTATCCTTAAGCTAACTGGTCAAATCCACAAGACTGGTGAAGTACATGATGGCGAATCAACGACTGACTTCATGGAACAGGAAGCTGAGCGCGGTATTACTATCCAATCAGCAGCTGTAAGCTGTTTTTGGAACGATCACCGTCTAAACGTTATCGATACTCCTGGACACGTTGACTTCACAGTTGAAGTATACCGTTCTCTTAAAGTTCTTGATGGCGGTATCGGTGTATTCTGTGGTTCTGGTGGTGTTGAACCTCAATCAGAAACTAACTGGCGCTACGCTAACGAATCAGAAGTATCTCGTCTGATCTTCGTTAACAAACTAGACCGTATGGGTGCAGATTTCTACAACGTTGTTGACCAAGTTAAAAACGTTCTAGGTGCTACTCCTCTAGTTATGGTTCTACCAATCGGTCGTGAAGACGAATTCGTTGGTGTTGTAGACCTACTAAGCCGTAAAGCATACGTTTGGGATGACACTGGTCTTCCTGAAAACTACGAAATCACAGATGTTCCTGCGGACATGGTTGATGACGTTGAGCAATACCGTGAAGAGCTAATCGAAACTGCTGTAGAGCAAGACGATGACCTAATGGAAGCTTACATGGAAGGTGAAGAGCCTTCTATCGAAGACATCAAGCGTTGTATCCGTAAAGGTACTCGTGATATCGCATTCTTCCCAACGTTCTGTGGTTCTGCGTTCAAGAACAAAGGTATGCAACTTATCCTTGATGCTGTAGTAGATTACCTACCAGCACCAACTGAAGTTGATCCTCAACCTCTAATGGATGAGAACGGCGAAGAAACTGGCGAACACGCTATCGTTTCTACAGATGAAACTTTCAAAGCGCTTGCATTCAAAATCATGGATGACCGCTTCGGTGCTCTAACTTTCGTTCGTATTTACTCTGGTAAACTGAACAAAGGTGACACGATTCTTAACTCATTCACTGGCAAGACTGAACGTGTTGGCCGTATGGTTGAGATGCAAGCTGATGACCGTAACGAACTAACTAGCGCACAAGCTGGTGACATCATTGCGATCGTTGGTATGAAGAACGTGCAAACTGGTCACACTCTATGTGATCCTAAGCACCAAGTAACGCTTGAGCCAATGGTATTCCCAACTCCAGTAATCTCAATCGCTGTATCTCCAAAAGATAAAGGCGGTTCTGAGAAAATGGGTATCGCGATCGGTAAAATGGTTGCAGAAGATCCATCTTTCCAAGTTGAGACTGACGAAGAGACTGGCGAAACTATCCTGAAAGGTATGGGTGAGCTTCACCTAGACATCAAGGTAGATATCCTTAAGCGTACATACGGCGTTGATCTAACTGTAGGTGCTCCTCAAGTTGCTTACCGTGAAACTATCACTCAAGCAATTGAAGATAGCTACACGCACAAGAAGCAATCTGGTGGTTCTGGTCAATTCGGTAAGATCGATTACCGTATCAAACCAGGCGAAGCAGGCTCTGGCTTCAAGTTCAACTCTGTAGTTGTGGGCGGTAACGTTCCTAAAGAATTCTGGCCTGCAGTTGAGAAAGGCTTCGCATCTATGATGGAAAACGGCGTACTAGCTGGCTTCCCAACTCTAGACGTTGAAGTTGAACTTTTCGATGGTGGTTTCCACGCAGTCGATTCATCTGCTATCGCATTTGAAATCGCAGCGAAAGGTGCATTCCGTCAATCTATGCCTAAAGCTGGCGCGCAACTTCTTGAGCCTATCATGAACGTTGACGTGTTCACTCCAGACGATCACGTTGGTGATGTTATCGGTGACCTTAACCGTCGTCGTGGCATGATCAAAGATCAACAAGCTGGCGTAACTGGTGTTCGTATTAAAGCTGACGTACCTCTTTCTGAGATGTTCGGCTACATCGGTCACCTACGTACTATCACTTCTGGTCGTGGCCAATTCTCTATGGAATTCGCACAATACGCACCATGTCCAACTAACGTTGCTGATGAAGTGATTGCAAAAGTTAAAGCAGAAAAAGAAGCTGGTAAGTAATTAGCCCTTTTCTCAATTAGCTAAAAAAGCCCCGCAAGTGAAAGCTTGCGGGGCTTTTTATTGCTTGTAACATACTGCGAGATGCGAGATGCGAGATGCGAGATGCGAGATGGCCCCTAAAAAGTAGGCACAGGGGTTGTCCCGTATTTAATCAACACGGGACAGATGAAGTAGGGAGAGACTAACGCTTTAAGTCGATGTAAATCTGCTCTACCTTGGTACGTGCCCAATCTGTTTTACGCAGAAACTTTAAGCTCGATTTAATGCTCGGGTCTTTTTTAAAGCAGTTGATGTTTACCATGTAACTCAACTCTTCCCAACCGTAATGTTCAACCAATTCAGTCAGTAGCTTCTGTAGAGTGATACCGTGAAGTGGATTATTGTCTTGTGTCATGAGATTTACCCGTCATTTATTTGCTCTCAGTATATCAGCTTAGCCATCAGAGTTTCCCGACCATTTCAATGAGAAGTCGGTATCGACGATATTGAGCATTTCCCTTCCTTTGTTACCAAACTCACTGACCTGCGTTTCTATCCATTTGGAGAAGCGTTGAATCTTATCGCGATGAAAGTATCCCGGCGGCGCACATAAGAAATAGTTGTATTTTGGTCTTAGCGCTGTATTACCAATTCTAACTAGCTTCCCTTCTTGCAGGTATCGATACACCAAACTGTGTTTGACTAAAGCGACTCCTTGAACAGAGAGTGCACCTTCTAGTACAAAGTGGGAGCCATCAAATTGCAACGTGGTGTGACCGCCTTCAACGCCTACTTCATTTAGCCATATTGACCAATCCATGTCTGGCCATCGGTCTTCAATTAGCTCGGCTTTGTGCAGGTCCTCGACACTGTATATTCCATACTTCTCCTGATAGAGCGGATGACAAACAGGATATAACACTTCATCCATTAGCCAGCGCGACTCTAGGTTTGGGTAGTTACCGTGCCCATAGCGTATACAGATATCGATACTCGAATCCTCAAAGGTGATCAGCTTATTGGTAGGCTCAATCAACATAGAAAGGTCTGGATGTCTCTCTCTGAAATCCCCAATCCTTGGCACTAACCAATGCTGGGCAAAAGATGGAACGGTCGAGATCGACAGCTGAGTGGGATTAGGGTCTTGGTTTATTTGTCTTACCCCATCTTGAATATGGGCAAAGCCTTTCTTCGCTTGTAGGTACAGTACTTCGCCTTCATGAGTTAATACTATTTTTCGGTGTTGGCGAATAAACAGATCTGCGCCTAACCACTCTTCAAGTTGGCGAATTTGTTGGCTGACTGCTGCGGCTGTGACAAATAGCTTTTGTGCTGCCAGCTTAAAACTGCCTGTTTCAGCTGCCGTATAAAAATAGTAGATCCCTTGGAATGGTGGGGTGCGTTCTCTCACATTAGTTTTCCTTAACTGAATGCCAGTATCTATCGTTTGTCGACGTTGCTCTGTTGGTCGATTATTGACCATAACAAAGCAAGAGATCAACAGGAGAAAGGCTATGAATACGATCACAGCAACAGCAAATACCAACCATTCACTTTTGTCATCGTTATCAACTAAGAAATTCTATTCTAAATTGAGACTGTATATTCGGAACCGTAGAACCAGAAAGCAGCTGTCTGAGCTACCCGATTATTTACTGAGAGATATAGGGATTACGTCGGAACAAGTCGAGAAAGAACTGAAGAAGTCATTTTGGGAGTGATTCAAGGCAGCGTAGCTTTTAACTCGACGTTGCTTTAACTCAACATAGTTTTGTCGGTGTCGGGAGGTTTACGTTATCGTTCTATGTTGAGTTAGGCACATTGCTTATTTAAGCCTATTCCTTGTTTAAGAAATTAGTAGTTGAGATCTAATTATCCAATAGCTCGTTGACTTCTTCGTGCAACCAATTGGTGAACGCGGTAATGCGCTCTTCTCTCGGGGAGTTAGGATCGAAGCATAGGTTGACTTGAACCCCAGGTGTCATGCCTATATCAAAGGGCTTCACTAGCAAGCCGCGTTCGATGAAGTCACCAGCTAAGCTGTCTGTTGCCAAGCAAACCCCATGCCCCGCCATGACCGTGGTTAGCCCCATATCAAAGGTGCCTACTTCCATCCACTGAATGGTGCTGCTTTGAGTCGATATGTTTGCTTGCCTAAACCATTCCTCCCACGGGAAACAACCGCTATCAAACTGAATCAGCCAACATTTGAGGAGTTGTTCAGGTGATGTGAAGTTCAAAGAGTTTGCGAGTTCAGGGGAACAAAAAGGGTAAACCGGTTCGTTGATTAGCATCTCAAGAGTCAAGCCTTCTTCAACGCATAGATCTTCGCCCTGCAGAATAGCCACATCAATCTCGCCATGTTTTAAATTTGGGGTATCAGACCCTGTTAGCACCTTTATTGGGATTTCTGGGTGCTTTACCGAGAACTTCCACAGCCTAGGCAGTAACCAACGAGAAGCAAAAGAAGGGGGAGTTCTAACAACAAGCAACCCTTGAATAGGTTCTGATTGGATCTTGTTTAACCCCAGTAGAACCTCTTGAAATCCATCAGAGACATGTCTAAAAAGTGTGTGCCCTTCATGTGTCAAAGTCATTGCACGCCCCTTACGAATAAAGAGCTTACATCCAACCTGTTCTTCTAACTGTCGAATTTTCTGGCTGACGGCTGCTTGAGTGACGAACAGCTCTTCAGCCGCTTTGCTGTAATTGTTCAAGCGAGCCGCAACTTCAAAGTAACGGAGACCTGAAAGGTGACGCAGTCTATTGTCCATAATCTCAGCTTATAGTTCTTGTTAATAATGGTTGTTCGATTATCGAACAGGTTGTTTTCATAATAGCGATAAATAAACAGGGAATACAAGAGAGAGAACATGAAAGCAATAACCTGCTGGGTCGTAAGATTTGTTACTCAGGTACTTAAAATCAATGATAATACTAAGGTGAGGAAGGCGACTAAATCTAGACAAGTTGTTTGCTCGGAATCGTTAAGTCATCGAATGAGAAAGGATATCGGCTTAGATTGCGAGAGTAGTGGTACTGCGGATTATACTAAGTACTTATAATTTGATCTTACAAAAAAGGAGCCATAATGGCTCCCTCTCGATTTTGATTATTCTTCCCAAACCACCAATTTATCTTTCGGCCAGTTATGACCGACTTCATGGTATTTCTGCTCTAGGATATGTCGCTTGATTTTGAGAGTCGGGGTTAACACGCCATTCTCAATGCTCCATGGTTCCTTAATCATCAATACACCTTTGATCTTCTCGTGTGAACCGAGCTGCTCGTTCATTTTCTCGATAACGCGTTTTGTCGTTTTCTCATAGCGATCCCTATCGAAATTAGGGAAGTCATGCGGTACCACAAGTAGGATTGGACCTGGTAGGCCAAGCCCTATCAAACACATCATTTCTACGCGGCTGTACTCAAACAGTTTGTTTTCGATTGGCACTGGAGCAACAAACTTACCTTTAGCGGTTTTAAAGGTATCTTTCTTACGCCCACGAATCGTTAGGTAACCTTCGCTGTCGATATCGCCGATATCACCAGTATGTAGCCAGCCATCTGAGTTAAAAGATTCTTGGGTTGCAATATCATTCTTGTAGTAACCAGAGAATAAGCCTTTGCCTCGAACTAGAATCTCTTCATCTTCAGCTATTTTGAGTTCGATCCCTGGACCTGCATTACCAACCGTACCGATTTTATCGGCTCTGAATGGGTAGTTGAGCGTGCTGTAGGCGAAAGACTCTGTCATGCCCCATGCCTCGGTAATGTGTAGGCCAACACTCTCATACCATGCGAGTAGAGCGGGTGATACAGGTGCAGAACCACACCCAAGAACGCGAGCTTGGTCTAACCCTAAACCATCAGCAAGCTTCTTCTTAATGATGTTGTTGATAAACGGAATCTTCAGCAAGAAGTTCAGTTTCTTCTGTGGCAATTTGTCTTGGATTCGCTGCTGGAACAGAGTCCATAAGCGAGGAACTGAAATAAACAGTGTAGGGCGATGCATTTTCACATCATCAATAAAGGTGTCTAAAGATTCAGGGAAAGCCGTAACCACGCCCCCCATCACTGAAGAACCAAAGATGTAAACGCGTTCTGTAATATGAGCAAGCGGTAGGTAAGAAAACAGGCGATCGCCAGGTTGGATTCCAATATGGTCAATCAACCTTTGAACAGACCAAGTAAACGCGCCGTAGGTGAGCATTGCGCCTTTTGGTAGCCCTGATGTACCCGATGTATAAACAAGTGACATCAGCTTATCGTCGTGATGCTGAGGGCGTTTGGTTGATGGTTCATGTGTCTCAATGAGCTGTTCGAAAGTGTGTTGGCACTTCGCTGCGCTGTCGTATGGCAGTGAAATACTCACCAAGCTCGGATTGTCATCAAGTACTTTTTGAGTAGCTTTAGGATCGTCAAGCTTACCCGCAATCACAATTTTACTTTCACTGTGTTCAATACAGTAATGAATGGTATCTGCACCTGCTGTTGGAAAGATTGGGACGCTGACAAAATCTCCTAACATCATGGCAAGATCGCAGATGAACCACTCTGCACAGTTTTTTGATACGAGAGCGACTCGATCGCCAGGTTGGGCTCCGAGTCCTTCTAATGCTGACGCCAGTTTCAGTGCTTTGTCGGCTACTTCTTTATAAGTAAATTCGACAAATTGGCGGTTAATAATCTGTTTCAAATAGACTTCATCTGGGCGTTCTTCTGCCCATTTTAAAATCATATCATTGGGTGTAAGGAGAGCTGTTGCTTGTTCTTGGCTAAACTCGTTAGGCTGAATCATTGTCTAACTCCATGTTTTTCGCTAAGTTATTTTTGGTTATTTTTGTTAAAATCATGTTAAATGTACCATGATTTTTTCTTTTAGGGAGTAAAATTAGCGTTTTCTGTTATCTGTGCAGGCACGCCTGTAACTTGCTGGGGTTACACCTGTCCTTTTCTTAAAAATTCTCGAAAAATACGACACATCCTTGTATCCACATTGATAGGCAATTACAGCAATTTTTGACTCGGTATCCGCCTCAATCAATTTTTTAGCTAGTAGAACTCTTTTATCACAAACAAAGTCTCTAAAGCTTACCCCAAAGTGTAGATGAAACTTTTTCGAAAAGTAGGTTGTTGAACAATGGCACTTCTCGGCGATCTCCGTTTCTCTGATTTCTTTGTTTATGTTATCCATAACATAGTTAACAACCTCAGAAGTAAACAATTTGGTAGGCAGTTGATTGTTGTTATTTATGTCTCTGTCGAAATCGAAGTGAGGTTCGAAGATATGCTGTGTTTTACGCTTAAGTTCTTCGAATGTACTGGTCAGATGATTACTGTTTGTTTCGATAATGAAAAATATATTCTTATGATTTCGAACGATATTAGGTAACTGGTCCGAGCAAATAATGACTATTCGCTTGGGCTTTGTTGCGTAATTAAATTTATAGA
>NZ_AJZD02000334.1 GCF_000272105.2 Vibrio splendidus 12E03 | reverse complement strand
GGTTCTGGAAATGTTTTTTCTGATAGCCAATACAGTAATTTTAGCTCATCAATCACATCTTCTTATTTAAAAGAAGCTGACAAAAAATTACTTTTTAGTGCGTTAAAAAAAATTGATATTAAGAATTGAACTATAAATAGTATAATTTTACTTTTAATAAGGGGGAGCTTCCCCCAAAAAAAACACATTTTAAAGTCTAATATTTCATAGGATTATCTTGTAAATATTAAACCGTAACATCAGAGATTTGTTGTAATTGAATAATAAATCTCTGATGTTAGGTTTTCTCTATTTTTCTTGGTCTAATGTTTTGTTGTAGGGGCCGTGACTTAGAGGGGGATTGGAATATGTTA
>NZ_AJZD02000333.1 GCF_000272105.2 Vibrio splendidus 12E03 | reverse complement strand
TGTTTGCATCAACCGTCTCTGTACCGTCAGATACTGAGAAGTCCAGACTTACTTCGCCATTGAAGTTTTCATTTGGAGCGAAGGTGTAAGTACCATCACCATTATCAGTGAACACACCCTCTGCGCCTGTGTAAGACACATCAGCAACTGAAAGCTCATCACCATCAATATCAGAAGCACCCGCTAGCAGTTGCTCGTCTGTAAAGGTAAGTGAACCACCTTCTTCAATGGTGTAAGCGACATCTTCTACAACCGCGATGTCATTCACTGGATTCACAGTAAGGTCGGCCGTTGCAACAACCGTTTCAGTACCATCAGAAAGGTCGAAGCTAAGGTCAATATCACCATTAAAGTCGGCATCCGGTGTAATAGTAAATGAACCATCATCGTTTGCCGTAACGGTAGCGTTATCACCCGCGGTTAGATTAGCCGCGGTAAGATCATCCCCGTCCACATCCGATGCTTGAGCCAGCAGTTGCTCTTGGCTTAGCGTGATTGAACCATCTTCATCCACTGAGTAAGCCAAGTCACCTGACACTGGTGCATCGTTAACCGCGATAACTTCAATACCCGCAGTGGTTTCAGCCGTTGCACCCTCTTCATCAGCAACAGTCACATCTAGGCTGACATTGCCGTTAAAGTTTTCATTTGGAGCGAAGCTGTAAGTACCATCACCATTGTCAGTAAAGATACCGTCTGCGCCTGAGTAGGAAACGTCGCTAACGGATACATCACCTTCAATGTCTGAGCTGTTCGCAAGAAGCTGCGCTTCAGAAATGGTAATCACGTTATCTTCGTCAACGCTGTAGGTCGTTGAACCTGCAACCGGCAAGTCATTAACAGCAATGACGTCGATACCTGCGGTTGTTTCAGCGGTTGCGCCATCTTCATCCATAACAGAGACATCAAGACTGATGTCACCGTTAAAGTTTTCGTTTGGAGCAAAGGTGTAAGTACCATCACCATTATCAGTGAATACACCATCAGTGCCGCTGTAGCTTACATCGCTGACAAACACTTCCCCTTCAACATCCGAGCTATTCGCCAGAAGTTGTGCATCGCTTAGCGTGATACTGCCGTCTTCTTCAACGCTGTAAGCGGTGGTTCCAGCAACCGGTACGTCATTAATTGGCACAACTTGAACATCAATATTTGCCGATACAACATCGGTACCGTCACTGACATCGTAAGTTAGGTCGACGCTGCCATTGAAGTTCTCATTTGGAGCGAAGGTATAAGTGCCATCGCCGTTATCCGTAAACACACCTTCGGTGCCTTCGTAGTTAACAGATTCAACAGAAAGGTCGTCGCCATCGATATCCGTTGCACCAGCGAGTAACTGCTCATCAGTGAAGGTTAATGAGCCATCTTCATTGATGGTGTAGTCATGATCGTAAATAACCGAAAGGTCATTAACTGCTGTTACGGTAACGTCAAGTTCCGCAGGCGTAACCCCACCGTTGCCATCGTCCACGTTGTAGCTAATGGAGAATTCACCGTTGAAGTTCTCTTCCGGTGTAATGGTGTAAGTGCCGTCACCATTGTCAGTGATAAGAGCGTTCTCAATTGAAACATCTCCAACACTTGGTTCGTTACCACCCGTCTCGCCAGAATCATCACCTTCATCGCCGGTTAGCAATTCAGAGATATCAATGCCGTTTTCATTCGCGAGCGCTTCTTCTGCCGTTGGCAAGTCGAATGCATTTTGAGTGCCTACATCTTGGCTTGGAACAATAACACCGTTCACGATATCGAATACATGCCAGTGGTCACCCGATGGGTTTTCAGATAAGTCAGGACTAAAGGTTTCAACCAATGTATCGCCAACAAACACCTGAACCTGTACATCTTCAACACCATCCACATCCCAACTTCTGCTGGTGTAGTTGTGTACTGAATAGTGCATATCAGCATCTTGATAATTTGGAATAGTGATGGTTTCAGGACCACCGCCATTCGTGTCATCCACATCTTGCTGAACGACATTACCTTCGCCCAAATCGTGGCTCATGTCGCGATAGTAAATGTGGTCTAGCTCATTGCCATTTTCTGTATCGTAGAGCCATAAATGGTTGTCCATATCACGTGGGCTTTCACCCCATGTGACCACGATACGCATATCTGTTTCTTCAAGTACTTCCGATATTGCGGTTACGCCACCGTTGGTATCTTCACCAGCTGGAACTAGGAAACTACTGGTAATAGAGCCGTCTTGTTCAATAGTAACGGTACCTTGGTCAACAACAGGACCGCTTACAGAGTAGTTACCGGATTGATCCGTCACCGCTGTGTAAGAGTGACCCGCGTTGTCGGTTAACGTCACATCCGCACCTGCGATTGGATTGCCGGTTTCAGCATCCAACACGGTACCGGTTACGGTTGTTTCATCACCCGGCTCTCCGATAATTGCGGTCATGTCATCGTCTTCGATGTCAGTTGCGAATTGTAGGAGTTCTTCTTGGGTAATGGTGTACGAACCATCCTCTTCAATGGTTATCGCCACATCAGCAGAAACAATTGGCGCGTCGTTAACTGGATCAACGGTTAAGCCCAAGTTAGCGGCAATTGGTGTGTCGCCATCGCTGATGCTGTAGGCAACATCGATGTAGCCATTGAAGTTCTCGCTTGGAGTGATTGAGAACGTGCCATCGCCATTGTCGACAATCGTTGCATCGTCACCCACTAAGGTTAAGTCGGAAGCGACAAGGTCATCGCCCTCAATATCAGCGGCATTCGCAAGTAGCTGCTCCTGCGTGATAGTGATGACATTATCTTCATCAACGTTCGCGTAAACATCGGATGTTGTTGGCAAGTCATTGACTGGGTTTACCGTCAGATCGGCGTTCGCCACAATTGACTCAGTGCCATCCGAAATATCAAAGCTTAGGTCGATATCACCATTGAAGTTAGCATCCGGCGTTACCGTAAAGGTGCCATCGCCATTATCAACAACGGTTGCATTATCGCCTGCACTTAGGTTGCTTGCGGTCAGGTCATCGCCATCCACATCAGAGGCTTGAGATAGCAACTGCTCTTGAGTCAGAGTAATCGAACCATCTTCATCAATGCTGTATGCCAAGTCACCCGATACTGGTGGATCGTTAATTGGAAGAACATCAATACTTGCGCTGGTGGCTACTGTCGCACCGTCTTCATCTGTCACCACTACATCGAGGCTAACATCGCCATCGAAGTTTGCGTTCGGTGCAAAGCTGAATGTGCCGTTACCGTTGTCAGTAAAGATACCGTCAGCGCCTGTGTAAGTAACGCTATCAATCGCCACTTCGCCTTCAATATCCGAAGAGTTCGCCAACAGTTGCTCTGCACTGATCGTGATAACTTCATCTTCGTTGACTGAGTAACTGGTTGAGCCTGCGATTGGCGGATCGTTAACCTCAAGTACGGTGATTCCCGCGGTGGTCGCTTCTGTTGCCCCTTCTTCATCGGTAACAACAACCGCTAAACTCACATCACCATTGAAGTTCTGGTTTGGCGAGAAGGTGTAAGTGCCGTCACCGTTGTCTTCGAACACACCGTCACTGCCAGTGTAAGTCACGCTATCAATCGCAACCTCACCTTCAATGTCTGAAGAGTTGGCTAACAGCTGTTCGTTACTGATCGTGATTGAGTTGTCTTCATGCACAGTGTAAGACGTACTACCCGCCACTGGTGGATCGTTCTCAGGCGTCACGCTCACATCAATGTTGGCACCAACCGTATCTGTACCATCAGAGACTGTGAAGCCAATATTCACATCACCATTGAAGTTCTCATTTGGAGCGAAGCTGTAGCTTCCGTCGCCATTATCAGTAAGAACGCCATCAGCACCCGTGTATGTCACACCTTCTACCGTTAAGTCATCACCTTCAACATCAGTTGCACCTGTTAACAGGTCAGCGTCAGTGAAGTTAAGAACCCCATCCTCACCAATAGTGAATGCTTGGTCTTGTGGCTCTGGCGCGTCATTAACTGGTGTTACCGTCAAGTCTAGGCCAGCAGCGACCATCTCTTCCCCATCGGAGACATCGTAACTAAATTCGATATTACCGTTGAAGTTTTCACTCGGAGTAATGGTGAAGCTGCCATCGTCGTTCATTTCAACGGTCGCATTTTCGTCATTAGTGGTTAGATTGATTACTGATAGGTCATCACCATCAATATCGACAGCGTGCTCTAGCAACTGCTCTTGAGTTAGCGTGATACTGTTGTCTTCGGCCGTAACGGCACTGATATCACCATCAACTTCTGGAGCATCATTCGCTGGCGAGATGTGAATCGTCACATCTTGCGTTGCCGTTGCGGTTGTTCCTGTATCAACATCCGTTGATGTCGCATTGACCGTTAGTACCACATCACCATTGAAATCACCTGAAGGGATAAACTCAAGTCCTGCAAGTTCTTCTGGCTGTAGAGACCACGTGCCATCGCCGTTGTCGGTACCTGCAGAAAGCGAACTTCCCTCTGGTACATCTTCAATCAAGATAGCGAGATTTTCTGAACCATCGGTATCGGTTAACGCCGCATCAATATCCAGTGGTACTGGCGTATCTTCGGTACCAATAATTTGGTAATCCGCATCAGACACTGTGATTTCAATGTTATCGATGCCAAACGACTCATCACTCACACCTTGGTTCAAGGTTGAACCGAAGCCTAACTCAAGTTGGCCATCTTCAACTGGTACCGTTAGGTTGATTTGGTGTGCTTGGTCGTTCCAACCACTGAAGCCTTCACCTTGCGACACGCCGTGAACGACTTCACCCACTTCATTGCCAGCGGAATCGTACAACGTTGTCGTGCCATCTTGAGTTTGGAACGCCGAGTTGTCTAACGAAGTAAGCTCTTCGCCGCCGACAAAGATTTGGAATGACTCACCATCCCAAGAATCAATTTCATAGAAGCTAAACGAAATATTAACTTCGCTCACATCACTTGGAATGTCGTAAGTTTTGCTGACTGCTTCATCGCCACCAGTGCCACCAATACGACCTAGCATGTCTCCTGATTCGAAGCCTTGTGAGCTTTCAGCGCCCGTATTCCAGCCGTTCGAGCCAGACTCGAAGTTGTCTGAAGCAATCACCAAGTCAGACGCAATCGACAGCTCTGGCATATCAACCACAGATTGAACATCAATCGTCGCTTCTGCTGGTACTATCGCTGTACCGTCATTCACGTCGAAGGTCACATTCACATTGCCGTCGAAGTTTTCATTCGGAGCAAATGTGTAGGTGCCGTCGCCGTTATCAACCAGTGAACCACTGTCAGAAGCGACATTTTCAACCGATAAATTATCGCCATCAATATCGCCTGCATTTTGCAGCAGTTGCTCTTCTGTGAAGGTAAAGCTCGTGTCTTCTTGAGTCACAAACTGTGGCTCACCGACAGTTGGCAAGTCATTGACAGGGTTAACGGTAAGATCAGCCGTTGCTTGAAGCGTCGCATCACCATCGGTAATGTCGAAGTTCAAATCAATGTCGCCATTGAAGTTCGCATCTGGTGTGATAGTAAAGCTACCGTCATCGTTTGCAGTGACGGTCGCATCACCACCAACGGTCAGGTTAGCCGCTGTTAAGTCATCGCCGTCAACATCACTCGCTTGAGCAAGTAATTGCTCTTGGCTCAACGTAATTGAACCATCTTCGTCCACGCTGTACGCCAAGTCGCCCGATACCGGAGCATCGTTCACAGGCAGAACATCAATGTTTGCAGTGGTAGCTGCGGTTGCGCCGTCTTCATCGGTCACTACTACGTCTAGACTTACGTCACCGTCGAAGTTTGCGTTTGGTGCGAAGCTGAATGTTCCATCGCCATTGTCAGTAAATATGCCGTCAGCGCCTGTGTAGTTAACGCTATCAATCGCCACTTCACCTTCAATATCAGAAGCATTCGCCAACAGTTGCTCTGAACTGATGGTGATAACTTCGTCTTCGTTCACTGAGTAGCTGGTTGAACCCGCAATTGGTGGATCATTTACCTCAAGTACAGTAATACCCGCGGTTGTCGCTTCTGTTGCACCCTCTTCATCGGTAACGACAACATCTAGGCTAACTTCACCGTTGAAGTTTTCGTTTGGTGAGAAAGTGTAAGTACCATCGCCATTGTCTTCAAAGACACCGTCTGTGCCAGAGTAAGTCACGCTATCAATCGCAACCTCACCTTCAATGTCTGAAGAGTTGGCTAATAGCTGTTCGTTACTGATCGTTATTGAGTTGTCTTCATGAACGGTGTAAGACGTGCTACCCGCAACAGGCGGATCGTTCTCTGGTGTCACGCTGACATCAATGTTGGCTTGAACCGTATCCGTGCCATCTGACACATCAAAACTGAAGTTCACATCACCATTGAAGTTCTCGTTTGGCGCAAAGCTGTAGCTTCCGTCGCCATTATCAGTAAGAACACCATCCGCACCTGTGTAAGTAACGCCTTCAACCGATAGGTCATCTCCATCAATGTCTGTCGCACCTGTCAGCAAGTCTTCATCAGTGAAACTCAAGACGCCGTCTTCGCCAATGCTGAACGTTTGATCTTGTGGTTGTGGAAGGTCATTAACTGGGTTAACGGTTAGGTCAGCCGTCGCAACAAACGTATCTGTACCGTCGCTAATGTCGAACGTTAGGTCAATGTCACCATTGAAGTTCGCATCAGGGGTAATGGTAAAGCTGCCGTCATCGTTAGCAACAACCGTCGCGTCTCCATCAACAATCAAGTTAGAAGCAGTAAGGTCGTCGCCATCTACATCACTGGCTTGAGAAAGAAGCTGCTCTTGGCTCAACGTAATCGAACCGTCTTCCTCAACACTGTATGCTAGGTCGCCTGATACTGGTACATCGTTGATTGGTAATACATCAACCGTAATAAACGTATCAACTTGAGCGCCGTCTTCATCTTGAATGGTTACATCCAATTGAACTTGGCCGTTGAAGTTTTCATTCGGTGCAAAGCTACATGTGCCGTCACCATTGATGGAGAAGATGCCGTCAGGGCCATCGTAGTTAATCTCGACGAGTTGTACATCACCTTCGATATCAGATGCGTTCAATAGAACTTGAGTCTCATTGAAGGTCAGTACAGAATCTTCATCGATAGTGTATGACGTTGGACCAGCCACAGGAGGGTCGTTTACCTCAAGGACTGTAATACCCGCGGTAGTCGATACGGCAGCATCATCTTCATCAACCACGACAACATCTAGGCTAATTTCGCCGTTAAAGTTTTCGTTTGAAGAGAAGGTATAAGTACCGTTGCCGTTGATTTCCAACACACCATCACTGCCACTGTAGGTGACGCTATCAATTGCCACCTCCCCTTCAATATCCGAAGAGTTCGCTAATAGCTGTTCGTTACTGATCGTAATGGAGTTGTCTTCATGAACGGTGTAAGACGTGCTACCCGCCACTGGAGGATCATTCTCTGGCGTCACGCTGACATCAATGTTAGCAGTTACCGTATCGGTACCATCTGATACATTGAACGAGAAGTTCACATCGCCATTGAAGTTTTCGTTTGGCGCAAAACTATATGTGCCATCGCCGTTATCTGTGAGAACACCGTCTGCGCCAGTGTAAGTCACACCTTCAACACTTAGGTCGTCCCCTTCAATGTCCGTTGCACCCGTTAATAGGTCTTGGTCATTGAACGTTAACACACCGTCTTCACCAACTGTGAACGCTTGGTCTTGCGCTTCTGGACCATCATTCACTGGTGAAACGGTTAACTCAAGATTGGTAGAGACAACATCATCACCATCCGATACATCAAATGTGAAGTTAACATCACCGTTGAAGTCAGCATCTGGCGTTAATGTGTAAGTACCATCACCGTTATCGGTAATCGTAACGCTCTCATCATCAGTTGCTAAATTCAGAGCGGTCAGCTGGTCGCCATCGAGATCACGAGCATTAGCTAACAAGTCTTCTTGCGTAATGATGATAGAACCATCTTCTTCCACAGTTGCAGCAACAGGAAGTGCTTCAGGTGCATGTTCAATGTGGGCGCCTGTCGCGTTAATGTAGATGGTTTGAGAGACCGTTTCAGAATCATCATTCGATAGCTCTGTTGCGGTTGCGGTTACATGAACTTCAAGCTGCTCGTTGAAGTCTTCTGGTAACTGGATTTGTAGCGCATTTTCGATTGCCGTTGTTGGTAAGTTCACCGTACCATCAGGGCCAACCGTCACTTCACCGCTGTAAATTTGGC
>NZ_AJZD02000332.1 GCF_000272105.2 Vibrio splendidus 12E03 | reverse complement strand
ATCTATAAATTTAATTACGCAACAAAGCCATGGCAATTTGGTAAAATAATCTGCCGTGTATAAACGAGTTCGTCGCATCCTAAAAGTAATATGCTTTTCATTGTAATATTGCTCTTCGGTCACAGAGCCATTGATTCTCGGATGCCCCTTTCGAGCTATCAGCACCAACTCATCTTCAATCATCGGCTGCTTCATATATCCATTCACTTGCGGGTAATGGATATCAATCGCTAGATCAGCTTGCTGCATGCTTAAACTCTGAAGAAGCTCTTCTTCGTTGTTCGGCACCATATTGAACTCAATAGAGATATTTCCTAACGTTTCATCTTGCTCGACAAGGGGTTGAAGCTTGGTTAAACCGATCTCATTCACCAGAATTCGAAACACATGATGCTGCTGATTATCGAACTGCTTTAAGGTACTAACTGCACTGGTTATGCCTTCAAGGGCAGGTTCCACTCGGTTTGCCAGTTGCACCGCAGCGTTGGTCGGAATAATCCCGCGCCCTTCACGAATAAACAGGTCGGTATCAAGCTGAGATTGCAATCGCTTCAATGCCCCGCTAACCCCAGGCTGAGTCATACCAAGCGATTCAGATGCTAAGGTGATCGACTGCAGTCGATATACCTCTAAAAACACACTCAGTAGATTCAGGTCTAGCTTTTCAACATCACTCACGGTCACTCTCCATGTTTAGGTGCACTGGCATTGGGTATACGACAAGCTTTTCGCTTCAATCTGCTACTTTTAAGCATACAACACATAACAGTTCGTGATGTGTTAAATAAAGCTTACTTTATTTTTTGCTATATGTCTTATTCCTATAATCTCCTCAACGAAACAAAATTCTGAAATGAAGAGGCTCTTATGAAAACTTCTCGCACGTTCAAAAATGCATCACTGTTCCTAGCTATCTCGCTGGCATTCCCTGCAGTTGCAGCTAACCATGACCACGCACACTTCAGCGAAATTGGCGACCAAGGTGGCAAAAGCGCAACCGAGATGACGACTAAGGCAAACCAAGAGTTCGCAAAAACACTTAACTTTGCCGACACTCGCGCTTTCGACAATAACAACAAGGGTCTTATTGCTAGCTTCGACCAAGAGACGGGCGACATCATTCGTAATAGCTTTAACTTTATCGACCCAAGTGTGACGAATGCAGACCAAGCACCAGATTCAGTAAACCCTTCACTGTGGCGCCAAGCGGTATTGAACCAAGCAGCAGAAGGCTTATATGAAGTTGTTCCGGGTAAAGTTTACCAAGTTCGAGGTGCTGACTTAGCGTCTACCTCTTTCATTCGTAGTGACAACGGTTGGATCGCTTACGACGTTCTTCTTACCAAAGAAGCGGCCGCTAAATCACTCAAATTCTTCAAGAGCAATGTGCCTGATGGCGGCGAACTGCCAGTCGTTGCAATGATTTACTCTCACTCGCATGCTGATCACTTTGGTGGCGCAAGAGCAATCAAAGACGCGTACCCAGATGTAAAAGTGTACGGTTCGAAAAACATTACTAAAGAAATCGTCGACGAAAACGTATTGGCGGGTAATGCCATGTCTCGTCGTACTGCTTATCAATATGGCGCAACCCTGAACCGACACGAACACGGTATTGTTGATGCTGCACTGTCGAAAGGTCTATCAACCGGTAGCATTACTTACGTACTGCCAGACTACGAGCTGAACCATAACGAAGAGATTGAAACTCTGGTTATTGACGGCCTAGAAATGCAATTCATGGATGCTTCAGGTACCGAAGCAGCATCTGAAATGGTGACGTATATTCCAAGCATGAAAGCACTTTGGACTGGCGAACTGACCTACCAAGGCATGCATAACCTGTACACGCTGCGTGGCGCTAAAGTACGTGACGGCTTGAAATGGTCGAAGAAGATCAACGAAATGTTAGTCACTTGGGGTGAAGATACTGAGGTGCTGTTTGCGTCTCACTCATCGCCAATCTGGGGCGAACAAGAGATCTCTGATTACCTAAAAATGCAGCGTGACGCTTACGGCTTTACTCATAACCAAACGCTTCGCTTAGCCAACAACGGCGTGGTTCTGCAAGACATCGGTGACGAGATTTACAAGGTTATGCCAGATAGCATTCAACAGTCTTGGCACACCAATGGTTACCACGGTACGTACTCTCACAATGCTCGCGCTGTGTACAACATGTACCTTGGTTACTTCGACATGAACCCAGCTAACCTAAACCCACTACCAATCAAGCCAGAGTCAGTGAAGTTTGTTGAGTACATGGGCGGCAGCGACGCTGTGATTGAAAAAGCGCAGCAAGACTTCCAAGAAGGTGAATACCGCTTCGTTGCAACAGCACTGAATAAGGTGATTCAAGCAGAACCAGAGAACAAAGTTGCACGTGGCTTATTGGCAGATACATACGAGCAATTGGGTTATCAATCAGAAGGTGCAGGTTGGAGAAACATCTACCTAACCGGCGCTCAAGAGCTTCGCATTGGCACACAACCGGGCGCACCGAAAACTGCATCTCCGGACGTGTTAGCGAACATGACGATTGAAAACCTACTCGATTACTTAGCAGTAAAAGTGGATTCGCTAAAAGCACAAGAAACACCATTTACATTGAATATTCAGCTGCCTGATGTGAAAGAGTTCTACTACGTTGAGATGTCTAACGGTAACCTGAACAACATTCAAGTGAACGAGTTACAAGACGCTGATACGACACTGATCATCAATAAGTCTGACGTGTCTGACATCGTGCTTAAGAAAACAAGCCTTGGAAAACTGTTAGAAGACGGAGAAGCAGGCGTGAAAGGTGATAAGACATCGCTTAACAAACTGCTGTCTTCACTGACAGAAGCTGACACCTCTTTTGAGATTGTTCCTCGTCCAAACAAAGGCGAAGAAGTTGATGCAGAGCTATACCAAGATTCACACGAGCACGCTCACTAAGCTGCTCTAAGGTAAAATAATTACAACGTCAAACTGGCCTGAATAGGCTGAAACAAGGCTAATACGACCAAGCCTCAACCATTAAACTGGTTGAGGCTTTTTCTTGCAAGAGTATTCCACCAGCAGGCTAAAGCTTTCCATTACACCCCCCCCCAAAAGCTTTAGAAAAGTTGCAGTATAATATCCGGCTACCCTATCCGATTCAGTATTGTCATAATTCTCATTTACAGCACATTTTCTAACCGTTGCTCCTCCCATCATGTGAACTAGTATGAATTTTGTGCACCGAATCTTTGTTATAAAAGTTACACGGGTAATGTTTCAAAGGAAGAAAAATGCACAAAACAATCCTCATCACTGGTGCGACGGATGGTATTGGTTTAGAAACGGCAAGGATGTTGGCTCAACAAGGCCACCATATCCTGATTCATGGACGCAACCCGGCGAAGTTGAACAAGGTTAAAACGGGACTATCTAGACTGTGTAAAAATGCGGTGATCGAAAGCTACATCGCAGACTTATCGTCCCTCGCAGAAGTGAAGACTCTCGCACAACAAATCAGAGACAAGCACCTACAACTTGATGTACTGATCAACAATGCTGGGGTCTATAAGGTATCCGAGATTACCACTGCAGAGAACTTAGACGTTCGATTCGTCGTTAACACCATCGCCCCTTATCTACTCACGCAAATGCTGCTCCCTCTTTTTGATGCGACAGGTCGTATCGTCAACCTATCTTCAGCAGCCCAATCAACCGTAGATTTAGAAGCGCTTATCAGTCCGAACGCAGGCGAATTAGATGGTCCAGTTTACGCGCAAAGTAAGCTCGCGCTGACGATGTGGTCTATCAACTTAGCTCATCAACTCGGGTCTAACGGTCCATCTATAATTCCCGTCAATCCGGCTTCATTTCTTGGGAGTAAATTGGTTAAAGACGCATATGGGTTAGATGGCAATGACTTAGGAATTGGTGCTGATATTTTATGTCGAGCATCACTGTCTGATGAGTTTGCCAACGCATCAGGAAAGTATTTTGATAATGATTCGGGGTTATTCAAAGACCCTCATGCCGATGCATTGAATCCCGCTAAAAACCGTAAACTGGTGGAAGTTATCGAGCAGCTGTTACAAGAAAAATTGCCCGCCGAACACCATTGAACATGGCAGACACATAGCATTATGCATGCTTAATAAAAGCTTGGCTCAACTGTTGAAAGAGTGAATCTACGTTGGGCATGGGCGTCACATGTTCAGATAAAAGCGTATGAACATGTGGCTCTACAACGGTTGGATTGGCGCAAATCTGATTGTAAAAGTTCACAGGGGCAACGATATGCTCTAAGTCAGCATCTAACAAGATACAGGCTTGCGAAAGTACGATCTGACCGCCCCCGCGTTTCAGCAAAACACGCTGAGCCGTTCCCACTATTTTTTGCTTATTGATGTTGAGATTGTAATCGCCATCGCAATAAGAACCGGGGGTTGCGTGCACATCGACATCAACGCCTAACTCTTTAAAAAATTGAGTTAAAACATCACATAAATGCAGATACGCTTTTTGAATATTATACGCTTCGTCAGAAGGCCAATGATAAATGTGCGATAGGTTAATGACTCCCGGTAACTGGGGAACAGGAGCACCACCCGTTTTACGCGAAGAGAGTTGCCAACCTTGTGCCTCAAGTTGCTTTCTAGACTCCAACGTCACTGGCCACTTTTTCCCTGCAGGCAAAACAAGTGTCGGCGTTTTGGCTTGCCACAACATTAAAGCTTGTCCAATCTCACCATTCTGTATCTGCTGCAATAGTTCATCTTCTTTTTCAAACGCACGCTCAACATCAATGTGCGGGTAACGTACGAGTTTATTCGTTAACTTCAATGCACTTTTCCTCAACAGATTGTGGTGACTTAGTATTTAACGTTCTGGGATGGTTGATGAGATAAACATATATCTTAAACCCAATGCAGCATAGCACCGATTACCTCTCCATCCTTTTTTCCTTTCGCTATTGAGATGTATTGATTTAGCTAAACCACTTCCACTTTGATGGCTTCAGTCTTACAAGGTTGTCTGATATGGTGGCGGCAGAACTTCAGCAATTGTTTAGATAGTATTGAATATGAAAACACTAACCATACTTGATGGCGGCATGGGCCGAGAACTCAAAGAAATTGGCGCGCCATTTTCTCAACCACTTTGGAGTGCTCAAGCGCTGATTGAAGCACCCGATTTTGTTAGCCAAGCGCATCAAAACTTTGTCGATGCAGGTGCTGAAATCCTGATCACTAATAGTTACGCCTGTGTGCCTTTTCATTTGGGTCAAGAGCTCTTTGAACAACGAGGCTTTGAACTAGCCGCACTTTCTGGCGAACTGGCTAAGGCAGTTGCTGACAATGCCCCTCACACAGTGAAAGTAGCAGGCGCGATTCCACCGCCATTTGGCAGCTACCGACCAGACTTGTTTAAGGTCGAAGAAGCAGCCCCTATCATTCAAACCCTTTACGATGCCCAAGCTCCAAACATCGACCTTTGGATAGCGGAAACGATTTGTAGCCTGCAAGAATTCGAATCCATTCATGCGGTACTCAAGCAGTCAGATAAGCCGTGTTACTACGCGTTAAGTTTGGAAGACACCAAGGGTGATTCTGCCAATATTCGTTCTGGCGAGAGCGTAACAGACGCGATCAAACTTGCCTGCCAATCGAACGCGAAAGGCATTATGTTTAACTGTTCAGTGCCTGAAGTGATGGATCAAGCCATTATCGATGCTAAGAAAGTGATCGATGAGCTAGGCAGTGATTTAGACATTGGTGTCTATGCCAATAACTTTGCACCTATCAGCAGCGAACATGAAGCGAATGATATGTTTCAGGAGATGCGTGAACTGGATGGCCAAGGTTACTTAACTTACGCTAAACGTTGGCACGCACTGGGCGCGAATATCGTCGGTGGCTGTTGTGGCATCGGGCCAAAGCACATTAAAGCCCTAGCCGATTGGAAACACTCAATACAGAGCTGATCCTGAGCTTCAACTAGAATAAAATAAATAGAGAACAGGTTGAGAAATCTGTTCTCTATTTGTATGTGGCGTCTCTGAGTACACTGATACAAAACAACGATTTGGAGCAACTGATGAGCGACACGCAACGCAAAATTAAATGGGGCATCGCAGGGCTAGGTAATATCGCCAATCGATTCGCAACCGCAGTCACAGAGCATTCTCTGCATGGTGAGCTTTATACGGTTGCCGCAAGAGATCACTCACGCGCAACCACGTTCGCCAATAAGTTTGGTTGCGACAAGGCTTATGGCTCTTATGAAGAGATGGCGAATGACCCAGGTGTTGAAGCGGTTTACATCGCTACGGTTCACCCATACCACCAGCCACTCGCCGAACTGTTTTTAAAGAATAAAAAACATGTATTGGTGGAGAAGCCGGCTTTTACCAACATTGCTGACTGGCTTGAGATGAAAACCCTCGCCAAGCAAAATGGCGTGATGCTGTTAGAAGCGATGAAAACCGTGGTGTTTCCCGCGTATCGTGAGCTCCAATCATTCTTGGTCGACAACAATATTCAGATAGATTCCATCGAAGCCAGCTTTGGTAACCATCACGACTATGAGCCCGATTTGTTTATCTTCAATCCGGATTTGTCAGGCGGAGCAACGCTCGATGTTGGGGTCTATGGGCTTTGGTTCTTCTACGACCTGTGTCGAACACTGGGTGTGAACCCTTCAAAACCTCAGGTAGAAATGTTGTGTCTTTATGAGGGAGCGAATGTTGATACCAATGCATGCTTTACCTTCTCTGGTGATATAAGCGGTAAGATATCGGCATCAACAGTGCAAAACCTTCCCCGAACAGCACACTTAAGTGGGCCCGAAACCAAGATCACCATTCAGGAAAAATGGTGGAATCCGGCCTTTATTGAGATTGAGCATCAAGGCAAAAAGTCGACCATCAACTACCGAGTGACAGGGAATGGGTTCGAGTTTGAAATCGACCATTTTTCAGAGTTAGTCCTTCAAGGCAAAACTGAATCGAATATCCTAAGCTCAGAGATAACCTCTCGAGTTCTCGATACGATGGAAAAAGCACTCATTGATTCTGGCTATCCACATTTAACTCAACCTCGTCGTTAGGAAAAGCACATTGGGCAACCTTAAGCGCAAGCTTGAACTGTATGAAAAGATATTTCAGGCTTTTGGGCCTGGAGTATCACATTGTCAGGTCAACCAACTGGCCACACTGCTGCACGTGAGTGAACGTCACGTTCAGACCTTGCTCAAAGCGATGACAACGCAAGGTTGGATTGAGTGGCAAGCCAGTTCAGGCCGCAGCAAGAAGGCACAACTCACGTGTCTGGTTGAGCCTATTGAGGCGTGTTACCAATACGCACAAACCCAAGCTGACGCAGGCGACATAGAACAGGTATTTAGCACCTTGAGCTTCAATGGCCGCAATGCTGGCGCTGAGTTACAAGCCTTTCTAAGCAATACCAATCCGCCGGCGCAAAATATCGCGTACATCCCCTTTCACCGAGAACTCGAAGCGCTTCATCCTCAACGTGTGCTTAGACGCACCGAACGTTTCTTAGTGATGCAAGTTTGCCAACGCCTAACCTCAGTTAAGCACGGCAAACTCAGCGGCGATCTGGCTTATCATTGGCAGCCTAATCTAGATGCGACACAGTGGCACTTTCAAATTCGCAATGGTGTTCACTTTCATAACGGTCGAACACTCGAACCTCAAGACATAGCACGCAACCTTAACTCGCTCTGCCAAAGCAAAATATGGCGTCGCTGTTATCAGCATATTGATGAGGTCTCTGTCTCGGCAGGCAATGTGGTTGTCGTAAAGTTGAATCAACCTGATTGGCATTTACCGCGCCTACTTGCTAGGGCTGAAGCCTCCGTATTCGATCACTCATCACCGACTGATAGGCTGATTGGATCTGGCGCGTTCTCATTAGACATCTTCTCAAGCAAGATGTTGAGATTGAGCCGCAATAGCGCCTATTCACACAGCACGCCGATTCTCAATCGAGTCGAGTTGTGGGTCTATCCGGAATGGGCACAGAGCAAAGCCTGCGCTCAAAATCAGGTGTGCGTGAAACTGCCCGAGAAGACGACCACCGTGCGTGGGGATGGCCATGCTTCCCAACCGGATTTCGGCTCAACCTTCTTTAAGATTCAAAACCCGATGTTGTCGAAAACCGTTCGTGAGTTCACCGTTGAAGACACCTCTGAATGCCAAACCCTTTTCGATCAGTTATCAGTATCCGGCGACAACAAAACCAGCGTGGAATATGGACATTACCTAACTACCAAAGACGTCGTGCTGTGCAGTATTATTGATGAGAACGACGCCTTCACTGCGTGGTTAAGCTTTTTCACTCGCTTCCCGTTTGAGGAATTAACTTTACCTTCTGAGATACTAGAGACAATCGAACAAGGCTTAGCCTCAATAACAAACCAGCCCAACGTTAAGTTAGCGATGAATACACTGTTGGAACTCAAGCATTGGTTGAATGACTCTGGGGTTGTGGTTGAGCTCAAGCAAGAGGCGTTCAACTTGGAAGTTTCTGAAAAGATACACGGCGCGCAAGTGAATGGTTTCGGTTGGTGTGAGCTCGACAAGCTATGGATTAGCCATTTGTAAGCGTATTTCGTAGCTGAACTGTATTTCACAACCAAGCTGCAACCAATCATTATGTTCAGTCACAGCGCAGGTCGAATAGGCTAAGGGGTTAGCTCACTAGCGATAACTCAGACTCTTTATAGATACGGTTAGCCACTTTGTATGCAGCCGGAGACATCAGTGTCTCTTTGCATCTGCGCTTAAACTGTTCGACTTCAACCGTTTGTTGTTCCAGTAAATAGCACAATTCACTCAAGTAGTTAGCTTCAAACACAGCTTGACCAAGTGGTGTGCATTCGTATCGGCTCGACTCTTGGTAACCAATTGCGGTCAACACAGATTCTGGCAGCTCCCAGAACTTAGCAATAGTGTAAGTCAGGCGAATAGAGTAGCTGTTCATCAGGCGCTTCAATGCTAACGAGTTAGGCGGAACAGAAGGATCAACATGCTTGAAGGCTTCTACCATCATTTGGAAAATGATCATCTTACCTAGATTACGGATCAACCCAACAAAATATGCGGTAGCTTGGTCTTCTTGAGATGGCGACTCTTTCATTAACTCCTTAGAAAAAGAAGCAGTTTGAACACTGTGATTCCAAATTTTCTCACCGAAATGACGCCAGTAAATATTATTGCCCGGCGTAAAGTTCTTCATGTAAGAATTCACCACCCCCTCAACAAGGCCTTGAGAGCCCATATTTAGGAATGCTGTTTTTAGGTCGGTAACCTGCTTTTCACCACGTTTATAGAAAGCACTGTTAGCCAGTTTAATCACATCGGCAGCCATACTCGGCTCGCGCTCAATCACTCTTAACAATGCATCGACATCAAACTCATCGTTCTGCAATTCACCCATTAATGTAGTGACAGAAGCGGGCATAACAGGCAACTCATTAAGCAGCGCTTTCGGAGAACGAATCAAGCGTTCGATTTGGCAAGCCACAAAGTCGCTAAATGGGTCTGACTCCGTTCGAAGGCGAGATTCTCCAAACAGACAATCAAGGAACTGACCATCGTGAAGGCTAAGCGTCTTATCGACGATTAATGATGGTGGCTGAGCGGACGAAGGCGGAACAAAGATTGAAGACTGAACGGAATCAGTAGCAACGGTTTGTTGTTGCTCTTGTTGGGCTGGCTCTGCAGAGGGTTTGTTTTTTGAATCAACAAAAGGTGAGAATAATACCTGCAATACCCTTTTAAACATCAATACGGCTCCTAGATGATTATCAAACAGTTCGGGATATATAACGGCGGTGATTATCGCACAGTTAATTCATAAACCACACAGTGACAAATGAATCATTAATTTCTCAGCTGTATAGGATCTGTTACTCAACGGGCTGCGAGACTGAGCCTACCAGCACTCACTAGAAACAAAAAAGCGAGCACATAACGCTTGCTCGCTCTTATATAGGTTAGATGCATGACAATATCTAAAGTTAACTCTGGGCTACTTCTAGTACGATCTTACCGACGTGTTTTTTCTTCAAAAATTCATCTTGTGCAGTATGAATTTCAGCCAACGGGAAAGACTGTGCAACGATAGCGCCAATCTGCTGCTTCTCAATACGGTTGATTAGATTCTGGAATACTTGTGGTTCTAAAACCGTGCAACCAAAAAAGCTGAGATCCTTGAGATACAAAGTGCGAACATCAAGCTCAATCATAGCGCCACCAATCGCGCCAGATACGGCATAACGACCGTGTGGTTTCAGGACTTCAAGGAATTCCGGCCACTTATCACCGGCGACTAAGTCGATAACCACATTCACACTGCTTTCGCCTAGCGCTTTAACCAAATCCGCATCACGAGCAATCACTTCATCAGCGCCAAGTTCAAGTAACTGTTGGTTCTTGCTTGGGCTAGTGATGGCAATAACATACGCGCCGCGAGCTTTTGCTAGCTGAATAGCCGCAGAGCCCACACCGCCCGATGCACCTGAGATAAGCACGCGATCACCTTCAACCACATTCGAGCGAGTTAACATGTTCTCTGCTGTTGAGTAAGAACATGGGAAAGACGCTAGCTCAACATCCGACATAGTGCTATTCACCGCATAAGCGTGCTTAGCTGCGACTTTGGTGTATTCAGCAAAACCACCATCGCACTCAGAACCGAAATACCATGGCTGTGGCAGATCTCGTCCGTACACTTCCGTTAAGCAAGGTTCGATAAGAACACGCTCACCAATACGATCAGCAGAGACTTCATTGCCGACTGCAACGATGAAACCACACACGTCAGCACCTTGGATACGAGGGAACTTCAACGCTTCTCCCGACCAGCTTGCGTCGTCTGAATCGTCGCTTTTTGAATACCAACCGATTCGTGTGTTGATATCCGTATTGTTAACGCCTGCTGCCATCACTTTGATCAGCACTTCATTAGGTTCGATTTGAGGAACCGCGATATCTTCGCGGTAGCCAAGCATTTCTGCTCCGCCGTGACCTAGCATCTCTGCGCCTTTCATTGTCTTTGGTAGTTCGAATTTCATCGTGTTTCCTCGAGTAATTTTGTAACCATATTCTGTGCTGATGCCACCGCTTCTTCGCCTAAGACCGGCCACGCGCTTGATACGCCTTCATGAAGTAAAAACAGTGGGGTCGCGAGATCATCTCGCAGGCTCTGCTTTCCCATAAGCAAACGAACTTGTTCTTTATGTTGCGTAACCGCTTGGTTGATAAGCTCATTATCTGGGAACGCAGCAATCGCATTCATCGACATGCAACCATGCGGCGCATACTCTTCTAACCATTGTTGGAGCTTGTTGAAGATATGAGTGACAGACTCCAACCCGGCCTCTGGCGACGCCTCCAGTAAAAAATCGAGATAGCGTTGGTGTCGGTATTCCAATGCACCAACAATCATCACTTCTTTTGAAGGGAAGTGTTTATACAGGGTTCTTAGGCTTACATCGCACGCTGTTTTCAGCTGTGCAACGCTCGGCTCAGCAAAACCTTGCTGGCTGAACGCTACTTCAAGGCTTGCTGCAATCTGTTCTCTCAACATAGTGCTATCTCAATACCCGACAAGGGGTAGAATAATTGTTCTACTTACAGGGTAGAACGATCACTCTACCCATGTCAATAGTGAGATTCATGGACACAATCTTTAAGAGGACCAGATACAAAAAAACCAGAACATAAGTTCTGGTTTTAACAGGGAATTTTAAAGCGAGGTATAGTTGTTATTTAGTGTAGAAAGCACGTTTCAATGCCATCTCTAAACCGCGCACTTCAGCCAAGCCTTTCAATCGACCAATTGCCGAATAACCTGGGTTAGTGGTTTTCTTCAAGTCATCCAACATTTGATGACCGTGGTCCGGACGCATTGGAATTAAACGGTGATCGCCCACTTCTGCACGACGATTTTCTTCATCCAAAATAGCCATCACAACGTTGTACATATCCACATCACCATCTAGGTGCGCTGCTTCATGGAATGTCATTGGGTTGCTCTCTTCACGCTTAGTTGAACGCAGGTGCGTAAAGTAAATTCGGTCACCGTGCTTTTTGATCATATTAACCAGATCATTGTCGCCACGCACACCGTATGAACCCGTACACATCGTCAAGCCATTCATTTTGCTTGGTACATTTTCGGTCAACCAATCAATGTCTTCGATCGTTGAAACGATACGAGGTAAGCCTAGAATTGGACGCGGTGGATCGTCTGGGTGAACCGCCATCTTCAAGCCATTAGCATCACAGATAGGCATCAGCTCAGCGAGGAAGTAAGACATGTGTTCACGTAGCTTGTCTTTGTCGATTCCCGCATAGCGATCTAGCTGTGCTTGAAAGGCTTCAAGTGTGTAGCCTTCTTCAGCGCCTGGTAGGCCAGCGATGATGTTATTAGTCAGTTGCTGAATTTGCTCTGGCGTCATGTTATTGAAGTAATCCAACGCTTGCGCTTGCTCTGATTCTGAATAGTCCGATTCTGCACCCGGGCGCTTCAAGATATGCAGCTCAAATGCCGCAAATGCGATTTGGTCAAAACGCAGTGCGCGAGAACCATCAGGCATTTCAAATTCTAAATCGGTACGCGTCCAGTCCAACACTGGCATGAAGTTATAACAAACCGTATCGATACCACACTCAGCAAGGTTAGACAGAGTTTGTTTATAGTTATCAATCCACTGCTGGTAGTTACCCGTTTGCGTTTTGATCTCTTCGTGCACAGGCACGCTTTCTACAACCGACCACGTTAAGCCTTTCTCTTCGATAATAGCTTTGCGTTTCAAGATTTCTTCTTTTGTCCAAACTTCACCATTTGGAATATGATGCAATGCATTCACAATACCAGTTGCGCCCGCTTGACGAATATCATCTAGCGAAACTTGATCATTAGGGCCGTACCAACGCCACGTTTGTTCCATGAGACTTACCTTTCTTTAAGACGCACTTAGCCGGCTCGAATTAATCAAGCTAAATGCAATAACGACTTCTTAATGACAGCAATGAAAATTACTGCCGAGATAGCACCGGTCTACGCCGGTCTAAAGACGATGACTTATTTGCAACCGAGTGAATGAATCAGCTTCCCAAAAGAGTTGTGAAACTGAATTCAACGTTAGCTTTCAGAACTAACTTTCAGTACTCAGCAGCACCACTGGGTTTGAACTAAATAAGTAACCGTCAAAGTTTGGGTCATCAATGTCTGACAGCGCTAACAAACGCTGTTTAACATTCTCAAGGTGTTGCCACATTGCGTTCTTAGCAGCGACAGGGTCTTTGCGCTGTAAGGCGGCGAGGATACGAGCATGATCATCTAACCATTCTTCACGGTAATCTTGACCACTGATGTGAGAGTGGAGTTTATTCCACATTGGACTCTTTTCGCGTCGATCCCAGGACTGTTTCAACATATCTACTAGCACAGAGTTTTGAGTAGCCTCTGCAATACACACGTGAAATTTTTCATCTCCGCTGCAATCAGTAGTACCGCTTGCAAGCTCTTCGCGCTCGAGTTCGAGTGCAGAGCGCATCTTAATGATGTCGCCCGGAGTGACCTGAGTTGCCGCAAACTCCGCGATATTACTTTCCAGTAATTGGCGGGCCTGCAGCATCTCGAATGGACCAGCGTCATCGCTGACCACATTCTCGCGAGAATGAGTAGGAATGTTCAGGACATAAACACCTGACCCTTTTTTCACCTCAACTAAGTTTTCAAGCTCCAGCATGATGATCGCTTCACGCACCACAGTGCGGCTTACATCTAGACGATCAGCAATATCGCGTTCTGGAGGCAACCTATCTCCGACCTTATACAGGCCTTCAATCAGTTCTCTTCTTAGTACTAACCCTATCTCCTGATAAGGTCTTTTCGGTTCGAAAGGCATCATGATGATATTGTCACTTCTTTCCATTATATTTCTCTCGCCATCATAATGACCAAATATAATTGGTCAACCTCTATATCCCAAAATGTAATAACACTTTGTTTTTATGTCACTATTTTTGGACAGACTTGTTACTTAACAGACTGAATACGGTCAATCAGCGCACTCAATTCAGGGTTCGATGTTTCTAAAGCGTCGTACATTGGTTGAACGGCTAGTGCGAACGCAGCTTTATCTGGCTCAACGAACGTTACGCCCATTTTCTCAGCTTTAGCACGCTCTTTTGCTTCCGATTCAGCCCATAGTTTCTTCATCAACTCCGACGAATCACTTGCCGCTTTCATCAACGCATCTTGTTGTTCTGTAGTCAGTTTGTCGTATGTTTTTGTTGAGATAACCAACACATCCGGAACCATCGTATGCTCATCTAAACTGAAGTATTTAGACACTTCGCTGTGACGGCTCAAACTGAAAGAAGGAATGTTATTTTCAGCCGCATCCACTACGCCTTGTTGCAGTGCTGTATACAGCTCACCGTAAGCTAATGGCGTTGGGTTACCCCCTAGCGCTTTCACCATAGCAATTGCTGATGGACTTGGTTGAACACGAACTTTCAAACCTTTCAGGTCTTCCGGCGTGTTAATTGGCTTGCTGGTATAGAAGCTACGCGCACCTGCATCGTAATACGTCACACCTATAAAGCCGCTATCACGAGAAGAGTTAAGAATGTCACGACCTACCTCACCATCAGTCACACTGTAGTAGTGCGCTTGATCGCGGAATAAGTAAGGCATGTTGAATGATGAATAAGCAGGAGAAAAAGCTTCTAATTCAGCAGCATTACTTTTCACCATATCTAAAGCGCCGTTCTGCATCAGCTCCATAGATTCGCGTTGTGTACCCAATTGAGCATCAGGGTAAATACGAATACGCACTTCGCCGTCAGTCATTTCTCGTACTTCTTTTGCCATAAACGTCATCGCTTCATGCACAGCATGGTCGCGTGGGTGGTTATGGCTCAGTTTCAATGTTGTTGCTGCATAAGCAGAAGCTGTTGCGCCGAAAGCGAAAGTAGCACCAACAATCGCACTAATCAGAGTTTTACGCGTCATCATCATTCTTATTCTCCGTGGATTGGTTATCCAATGTGTAGGGTATTTATTGTTCTGAGGTCATATTGGCGATCAAAAAACCAACCGTCAAAGCTGAAATTAGAATTGATTGACCAATATCACAATAAAAACCCACAAATTGGTCAACCAAAACCATTTGTGAAGTTGCTCACGCCAACCAAAGAATGAATAGCTTATGATTCAACCAGATTTTTGAACATCCCTACCCCTACATAGAAATAATTTCTTACATTGGTAAACCAATTGTTATGAGATGCGCAATTTTGTTGAAAGGAAATAAACATGAATAAATTGGTCAGTTACATAAATAAAGGGTTGGCCGCCTTTACAGTGTCTCTATCGTCTTTCTTAGTACTGTGTGTGATATGGCAAGTACTATCCCGCTATGTTATTGGCAAACCAAGCACTGTTACCGACGAGCTCGCTCGTTATCTCTTTATGTGGGTAGCCCTAATTGGAGCTGCTTACACTACGGGTTTGAAGCGCCACCTTGCCATTGACTTATTAACAATGAAGCTCACTGGCAAGCGCAAATTAATCAACGAAATCGTTATCCAAATCGCCATTGCAACCTTCTCTTATATCGTTCTAGTACACGGTGGAAGTCAGCTTGCAGCTAAAACTCTTGCAATGGGACAACTGACTCCCGCACTTGGTTTAGAGATGGGTTACATCTACTTCTGCTTACCGATTAGCGGCGCTTTGATGATTTTTTACTCCGCCGTATTTACCTACGAACGCGTTAAACAATTAATGTCAGGTGACAATTTGATCACCGACTCACAACTTGATTGATAGAAGGATTTCACAATGGAATGGCAAGTAATACTGACCTTATTCGGTAGTTTCGCTGTACTGCTTACAATCGGTGTACCGGTCTCATTTGCGATTGGTTTGTCGTCATTAGCGACGATTCTAATGAGCTTACCGCTTGAGCCAGCAATCGCTGTGGTTGCTCAACGTATGGCCGCGGGCCTTGATAACTTTGCGCTACTGGCAATCCCGTTCTTCATTTTGGCGGGTAACATAATGAACCAAGGTGGCATCGCGCTGCGTCTGATCAACTTCGCGAAAGTATTAGGTGGCCGTCTACCGGGTTCATTGGCGCACGTAAACGTGATGGCAAACATGATGTTTGGCTCTATCTCAGGCTCAGCGGTAGCATCGGCAGCAGCGGTTGGCGGCACCATGTCTCCTCTGCAAAGGAAGGACGGCTACGACGAAAACTACTCTGCAGCGGTAAACATTACTTCTTGTCCTACTGGTCTATTGATTCCGCCAAGTAACACACTGATCGTTTTCTCTTTGGTGTCTGGTGGTACTTCAATTGCGGCTCTGTTCTTAGCTGGCTACATCCCAGGTATTATCATGGGACTCAGCATCATGATTGTGGCGGGCATCATTGCAAAACGCCGTGGCTACCCACTTGCAGAACGTCCTTCAATGTCTGTGGTATGGGACACCTTCTTAAAAGCGGCGCCTTCTCTAGCACTTATCGGCATCATCATGGGCGGCATCATTGGCGGTATCTTTACTGCAACCGAGGCTTCTGCGATTGCTGTGGTATACACCTTCGTTCTCGCGGTAATTATCTACGGTGAAGTGAAATGGCGTGAGATTCCAAAAATCATTCTTGAGTCTGCAGTAACGACGTCTATCGTATTGTTACTTGTTGGCGCATCAATGGGCATGTCTTGGGCGATGGCGAATGCTGATGTGCCTTACATGATTGCTGATGCATTATTGGCGGTTTCTGATAATCCATTGATGATCCTGCTGATTATCAACGTGATTCTGCTGATTGTGGGTATCTTTATGGATATGACACCAGCGGTACTTATCTTCACACCAATCTTCCTGCCAATCGCATTGGACCTAGGCATCGACCCTGTTCATTTCGGCATCATGATGACATTTAACCTAGCTATTGGTATCTGTACGCCTCCAGTAGGTAGTGCCCTATTCATCGGTTGTTCGGTTGCCAACATTGCCATCGACAAAGTCATCAAGCCTTTGCTGCCATTTTATGCAGCACTGATTGCAGCCCTAATGGCCGTTACTTTTATCCCTGAACTGAGCTTGTTCCTACCTGAATTAGTACTGGGCTACGGTTCGTAATTTGGTCACAGATACATTCTAAGACTGCTAAACACTCAAACGCTTTATCAAATAATAAAATCCCGCTGGTTCGCTGGCGGGAAAAGGAACTGAATAATGAAGACTGTTGCTAACTCTACGCTGCCAAACACTGTATTACGACCTGACTACGACCGTTCAGCACTCCAAAGCCGTATTGTGCACCTTGGTTTCGGTGCATTTCACCGAGCACACCAAGCACTATTCACCAATGAAATGCTAAGCAAAACCAACACAGATTGGGGCATTTGTGAGATAAACCTATTCGGCGGCGAAGATTTGATTGAATCACTTCGTACGCAAGATCACCTTTACACCGTTGCAGAAAAAGGCGCGGAATCTACCGATGTTAAATTGATCGGTTCAGTAACTGAATCACTGCATCCAAATCTCGACGGCATCGAAACCGTATTAGAAAAAATGGCTGAGCCTCAAGTCGCTATCGTTTCGATGACCATCACTGAGAAAGGCTACTGCGCTGACCCAGCGACGGGAAAACTCGACAAAAATAACCCATTAGTCATCGCTGACCTAGCTAACCCAAGTGAACCTAAATCAGCATTAGGTTACATTGTCCAAGCCCTCAAAATTCGACGTGAACGTGGCTTAACACCATTCACGGTCATGTCTTGCGACAACGTGCAAGAGAACGGTCATGTAGCAAAAGCAGCGATCATTGAGTTTGCTCAACTGCTTGACCCAGAATTGCGTGATTGGATTGAAACCCATGTCACCTTCCCATGCACCATGGTTGACCGCATCGTACCCGCAGCAACCGAAGAAACACTGACAGAAATTGCAGAACTGCTTGGCTGTGAAGACCCATGTGGCATCGCCAGTGAACCCTTCCGCCAATGGGTGATTGAAGATAACTTTGTGGCAGGCCGTCCAGACTGGAATGTTGCCGGTGCAGAGTTCGTGGAAGATGTGGTGCCTTACGAAGAGATGAAACTGCGCATGCTCAATGGCAGTCACTCTTTCCTTGCTTACCTTGGATACCTTGGTGGCTACGCCCATATTTCCGACACCATGACAGATGCAGGCTACCGCAAAGCTGCTTTTGATATGATGATGAAATCACAAGCACCTTCGTTAACCATGCCTGAAGGAACAGATTTAGAAGGTTACGCAACCTTACTTATCAACCGCTTCACCAACCCAAGTTTGAAACATAAGACGTGGCAGATTGCGATGGATGGTAGTCAGAAGATCCCTCAGCGTATGGGTGGCAGCTTACGATTCCATTTAGAGCAAGGCTCAGACTTCTCATGGCTTGCAACGGCCATCGCTGGCTGGATGCGTTATGTATCTGGCGTTGATGAGCAAGGCAATGAGATTGATGTTCGCGATCCAATGACAGACACACTTCGCCAGATCTGCGACGAGCATGGACTCAATGTTTCTGTGGTTCCTGCATTGCTTGCTGTTGAAGCTATTTTCCCTGCCGAGCTAGGCCAAAACCCACAAGTCATAGATGCGGTAAGTTCAGCGTACCAATCATTAATTGAACACGGTGCCGTTGCTACCGTGGCTGCGTTATAAGGAGTACAGACAATGAAGAATTTCTTATGTGAAGACTTTTTGCTGTCAAATGAGACTGCGCGTCGCTTGTACCACGAACACGCAAGCCACCAGCCGATTTATGACTATCACTGCCACCTTAATCCGGCAGGGGTGGCTGAAGATCGTCAGTTCGACAACATGTCTAAGATCTGGCTTGAGGGTGACCACTACAAATGGCGTTGCATGCGTTCCGCTGGGATCGACGAGCGCCTGATCACCGGAGGCGCAAGCGATTATCACAAGTTCATGGCATGGGCTAAAACCGTCCCTCAAACCTTGGGGAACCCACTTTACCACTGGACTCACTTAGAACTTCGTCGCCCATTTGGTATTACTGGCACTCTCTTTGGCCCAGAAACCGCAGATCAAATTTGGCATGAAGGTAATGAGCTATTAGCGACACCGGAATTTAGTGCTCGCGGCATCATGAAGCAAATGAATGTGGTGATGGCCGGCACGACAGACGATCCTATCGACTCTCTTGAACACCATAAAGCGATCGCTCAAGACAGTTCATTTGATGTGGAGGTTCTACCAAGTTGGCGCCCAGATAAAGCGTTCAAAATTGAACTTGATGGCTTTGCTGATTACCTGCAAAAGTTAAGCATGGTTGCTGACGTTGAGATCACGCGCTTTCATCATCTATTGAATGCTTTAGACAGCCGCCTAGCGCATTTCAACGACCATGGTTGCCGCGCAGCAGACCATGGTATCGAAGTGGTTCGCTACGCGCCGATTCCATCAGAATCCGATCTGGATGCGCTGTTAGCTCGACGCCTCAACGGCGAAACGCTCACCGAATTAGAATGTGCGCAGTTTTCAACAGCGGTTCAAGTGTGGTTAGGTAAGCGCTACGCAGCAATGGGTTGGGTAATGCAGCTTCACATTGGTGCTCAACGCAATAACAACACGCGTATGTTCCAACTGTTAGGCGCAGATGCAGGGTTTGATTCGATCAGCGACAAGACGTTTGCCTTCGAGCTAGCTCACCTGTTGGACGAGATGGATCAAAGTAATGAATTACCTCGCACCATCCTTTACTGCTTAAACCCTCGCGATAACGAGATGATGGCAACCATGATTGGCAACTTCCAAGGTGGTGGCATCGCAGGCAAAGTACAGTTTGGTTCTGGTTGGTGGTTCAACGACCAAAAAGACGGCATGCAACGTCAAATGGAGCAGCTATCTCAGCTTGGTCTGCTTAGCCAGTTTGTCGGAATGCTAACTGACTCTCGTAGCTTCTTGTCGTACACACGCCACGAATACTTCCGCCGAATTCTGTGCGACATGCTTGGTCGCTGGGCTGAAAACGGTGAGGTGCCAAACGACATGTCACTGCTTGGCCCAATGGTCGAAGACATCTGCTTTGGCAACGCAAAACGCTACTTCGAAGAGAGGGCGTAACCCATGAAACATATCGCCATCATTGGTGAGTGCATGATCGAGCTTAACGGCAAACCGTTCGGCTCAATGCATCAAACGTTTGGCGGAGACACACTCAATGCTGCGGTCTACCTAAGCCGCGGCTGCGAGGCGAACCTCAATCAAGATGACATCAAAGTGTCCTACGTTACGGCTTTAGGCGCAGACCCGATTAGCAAGGGAATGTTAGAACGCTGGCAACATGAAGGAGTGTCGACTGACCTTGTTCTGCAAGATAGCCAACGAACTCCGGGGCTATACCTGATTCAGCTTGATGAAGCCGGCGAGCGTACCTTCTTATACTGGCGTAATCAGTCAGCAGCACGTTACCTGTTACAACATCCAGATTTCAGCCAGATAAAGCAGGCACTGCGCAACGTCGATATGGTCTTTCTCAGCGGTATCACATTAGCGATTCTACCCGAGCAAGATCGTATCCAGTTATTGAACATCTTGGTTGAATTGAAGACGCAAGGCGTTGAGATCGCTTTCGACAGTAACTTTCGCTCTGCGCTTTGGCCACAGGACGAAAACCAAACCGTTAAGAACAGCTACCAAGCCATGTATACGCTGACAGATTTAGCTTTAGTCACGTTCGATGATGAACAGTTAATTTGGGGAGATACTTCACCTGAACAAACCATCGAACGTCTAACTTCACTCGGTGTTAAGCGATGCATCGTCAAACTGGGGGCTGATGGCTGTCTTACTCAAGATGCCACAAGTCAAAGTAACAGAGGGCAAGACTCGGGTGCGGCTTCGGCTCCACGAGCGGTGCCTACTCACCCTGTTGAAAACGTTGTTGATACAACCTCAGCAGGGGACTCATTCAATGGCGGATTTTTATCTGCTTACCTTGCGGGCGAAGACTTAGTTAAGTCATGCCAGCGCGGCAATACCATGGCAGGCGTCGTTATCCAACATCGCGGTGCAATTATTGCAAAAGAACTTACTCAAGCGGCCATCACAGCCATTTAAGGAATACCAATGTCCAACATCAAAGAACAACTGAAAACACTGAAAGTTATCCCTGTGATCGCTATCGACAACGCTGAAGACATCATCCCTCTGGGTAAAGTGTTAGCTGAGAATGGTTTACCTGCGGCAGAAATTACATTCCGTTCGGAAGCTGCTGTTGAAGCAATTCGTCTGCTTCGTGAATCACAACCAGATATGTTGATCGGCGCAGGAACAGTATTAAACAGAGAGCAAGCTATCGCAGCCAAAGAAGCAGGCGCAACGTTCGTCGTCTCTCCTGGCTTTAACCCAAACACGGTAAGAGCCTGCCAAGAGATTGGCATTGATATCATTCCTGGGATCAACAACCCGAGTACAGTAGAAGCAGCGCTTGAAATGGGCTTAACCACATTGAAGTTCTTCCCAGCTGAAGCATCGGGTGGCATCAACATGGTTAAATCGCTTCTTGCTCCTTACACGAATATTGAGATCATGCCAACTGGTGGTATCAATCCAAACAATATTAAAGACTACCTAGCGATACCTCGCGTGCTAGCATGTGGCGGTACTTGGATGGTGGATAAGAAGCTGATTGAAGAAGGCTATTGGGAAGAGCTGGCTCATTTAACTCGTGAAGCCGTTAAGTTAGTCAATTAACCCTAATGCAATAGCAACTTCAATATTATATCTAACCCTCCTTTTGGAGGGTTATTTTATGGTTAGGATTTATTCATTAAAAACTAATATTCAATCGTATTATATAGCATCTAAAAAATAGAGGATAAATATGGAAAACGGGATAGCACAAGGAGTTGGCGGGCTGGCTTTTTGTATCGGTGTCATGGCATTCTGGCAAAAAGATGATATGCGTTTTCGCTATCAAATGATGATATTTTGTTTTGTCATGAGTATTCATTTCATATTAATGGGTGCAATAGTAGCTGCTATTGGTGTAATTATTAATGCTATTCGAAGCTACGTATCAATAAAAACTCAATCACGCAAAGTGATGTGGTTCTTTATCGGGTTAATGTGGTGCATGACTTTGCCTAACATGAACCATTTCTTTGAGTTTATTACGGTTGTTGGTTCATCCTTTGCAACATGGGCACTCTTTTCAAAACACGGCATCGCCCTGAGATCATTGATCTTATTCAATTCCTTCTGTTGGGCTAGCCATAATATTTGGATTGGTTCGATTGGAGGAGCCTTTGTCGAAATCACGTTTATTATCACCAACCTGGTCACTATCTGTCGCTTACATCAACACAAGTTGTTAACTATAAAATAGGCAACACATTTTTAATGTAACATTTAAAATATGGAAGTAATACACCACTAATTAAGCCGGGAAATAATTGGATATCAAAAAAACAATCCTAGATAAATTTACGTTCTTTAAATTTCGTCAATATATTTACAATACTAAAGGCTTTGTTGCGTAATTCAGTGGAACTAAA